>JAEZRD010000027.1 GCA_023440975.1 Methanobacteriota archaeon
AATACCTAACCAACTACATAGCTTTAGGACTAGACTTAACCAGTGACAAAGTAGATGTCTACTTACAATCACAAAATAACCTCCTAAAAGACCTAACATTCAAAATAAGTAAAAGAGCAAACTTCAACGAAATGAAAGCAATCTACGGATTCACACCATCTACAAACTTAGCACACATATACGCACCATTAACACAAGTAGCAGATATTCTAATACCACAAATACCAGAAAAAGGCGGACCAAAACAAGTAGTTGTACCGGTAGGAGTAGACCAAGACCCCCACTTACGCCTAACCAGAGACATTGCAGATAAAATGAACGAAGAATATGGATTCATAACACCAGCAAGCACATACCACAGATTCATAACAGGACTAACTGGTGGAAAAATGTCAAGCAGTAAACCAAAAACTGCAATATACCTAAACGATTCACCAGAAGAAGCAGAAAAGAAAGTAAAAACAGCAAAAACTGGTGGAAGAGAAAGCCTAGCAGAACAAAAAGAATTAGGTGGACGACCAGACGAATGTGTAATCTATGAAATGCTCGTATATCACCTATTAGACTCCGATGAAGAATTAAGTAAAATCCACGAAGAATGTAAAAATGGAACATTATTATGTGGAGCATGTAAAGCTAGAACAGGGGAACTAATGAAAGAACTCTTCGAAGACTTACACTCTAAACAAGAAGATGCTAAAGAAATAGCTAAAACATTATTCTAAAAAAAAATTAGAATAGTTTTAAATAAGATAAGCATATAAAACATAATTTTAAAATAAAAAAAAGAAAAGGTTAATCATTAATATGGAAAATGTAAAACATTATTTAGGAATTATCAGTAGTGAAATAAAAGAAGCATTCACTGAAAATAAATACATCATTTTAATAATAACAGCAATATTTATTATAACTGCATTTATAGGTTTCTTTTTCGCACAAAACCTACATTTCATGACTCCAGTAGTTAATAATTTCCAACACCGTATAACATCAGGACAAGTACAATTAACTACTAACTCTCTTTATGTAAACAATTTAAAAGCTACCCTAACAATTTTCCTAGGATCCTTTTTAATGGGAGTTGTAGGAATATTAGCAATAATAATTAATGCTTTACTCATAGGATTATATGCAGCAGTATACGCAGCACATGGAAAAATCCTTTTATACTTTTTATTAATAATTCCACATGGAATATTCGAGATACCAGCACTAATTATAGCAAGTAGTGCAGGATTTGTAATGCTAGTATTCGTAATATTATTCCTAAAAAACTTAGTATCCCCAGATTATACTTATGCTAAAATCTTTGACCCATTATACAATTTAGATAAAATATCCACAACAGAAACAATAAAAATGTCTTGGAGAAAAAATGGGCTAAAATTCAAACAATCATTAATCCTATTAGTAATATCAGCAATCTTACTAATCATAGCAGCATGTATAGAAGCTAATATAACAAAACCATTAGCTTTCATAATTTATGGATTTCTAAGTTAAAAAAATTTTATAATTACAATCTAAAAATTTTTTTTATATTTTTTTTAAAACTAATTTTTTAAACCTTATTCTTAATTTAAATAACTTATAAACCTAAAGATTAATAACTTTAAAATTAATTCTAGAATTAACATACTTTTTTATAATATAAAAGAATTAAATAACAAATGAACAATTATATTAATAAAAATTTTATAATTACTTAAAAAGTGATATTTATGATAAGATGTGTATCTTGTGGAGAAGAATATGATGATGATGAAATCATCTACAATTGTAAAAAATGTGGTTCAATATTAGAAGTTGTAACTGAAGACTTTGATATACCAAGAGAAACCTTTGACGGCAGAAGAGATAATCTTTGGAAATATAAAGAATTTTTACCTGTAGATGCTGATAAAAAAGTTTCCCTTGATGAAGGGGGAACACCATTCGTACCATGCCACAAATTAGGAGAAGAATTAGGCATTGAATTATATGTTAAAGTAGAAGGATCAAACCCAACAGGAAGTTTCAAAGATCGTGGAATGACCCTAGGAATGACTAAAGCAGTAGAACTTGGAGTAGATACAGTAGGATGTGCAAGTACAGGTAACACTAGTGCATCATTAGCAGCTTACGCAGCTCGTGGAGGAAAACGTTGTATTGTATTCTTACCATCAGGTAAAGTAGCTTTAGGAAAATTAGCACAAGCAATGTTCCACGGTGCAGAAGTAGTAAGTATTGATGGAAACTTTGATGAAGCATTAGAAGCTATGACAAAATTAGCTCAAGAAAAATACTTATACTTATTAAACAGTATTAACCCATACAGATTAGAAGGACAAAAAACAATAGGTTATGAAGTAGTTCATGGACTAGGATGGGAATCACCAGACCGTATAGTTTTACCAGTTGGAAATGCAGGTAACATTTCAGCTATATGGAAAGGAGTTAGTGAATTCCACGAAGCAGGATATATTGATGATTTACCAATGATGACAGGTATACAAGCTGAAGGTGCATGTCCAATTGTAAATGCATTTAATGATAACACTATGGATATGACTCCTGTTGAAAACCCTGAAACTGTAGCAACAGCTATACGTATAGGTGCACCAGTAAGCAGTATTAAAGCTTTACATGCAATATATGACAGTAATGGTTTTGCAGAAACAGTTACTGATGATCAAATTTTATCTGCTCAAAAAGAACTTGCACGTAAAGAGGGTGTAGGTGTAGAACCAGCTAGTGCAGCAAGTATAGCAGGACTAAAAAAATTAGTAGCTGAAGGTGAAATTGATAAAGGTGAAAAAGTAGTATGTATCGTAACCGGACATTTACTTAAAGATCCTAACACTGCTATTGAAGCATGTACTAAACCTAAAGAAGTTAGTGCTGATTTAGATAAAATCAAAGAACTTTTAGTTAACAAATAATCCTAAAAAAAAATTATTTTTTAATTTTTTACTTTTTTTTCTTTAAACTTTTTTTAAAAACTAAATATTAATGGATTTTATCATTTTATTTAAAAAATTTTTTTTATTCTCAATATTATAAACCACTTAATAGGGAAGTCTATATTCAATGATATTATGAAAATTATTTAGATATAAGATTAAATTAAACCAATATATTTATATATAACAAAAGATTATAATTTTAAATACAAAACGAGGTGAAAAATATGAGTGAATTACCAATTGCCCCAATCGGCAGAATATTAAAGAACGCTGGTGCTGAAAGAGTATCTGATGATGCAAAAATCGCATTAGCTGAAGTAATCGAAGAATGTGGGGACAGCATCGCACAAAAAGCTGTGGGATATGCTCGTCACGCAGGAAGAAAAACAGTAAAAGCTGAAGATATCAAATTAGCAACCAAAACTTGCTAAGTTTTTGATTAAATCACGATTGTGGAGATTAAATATTTAATATCTAACTCCACTTTCACAGCTTTTATCCAAGCTAAAAACAAACTCTAATTTTCAAATAACCTTAACAAAAATATCAAAACTTTTTTTAAACATAATACCATAAATATTAATTAAATTAAGATTAAACTTTTTTTAAAAATCCCATAAATGGATAACTATATAAGCTATAAAAATAAATTTAATACTGTCTAGTTCTCTAGAATTTATTTCATAAATCCTAAATTTTAGAAAAAATATATTATTAGCTAATTTTTTACTAATAATATTCATTGAAAATAGATAACCAAAGAAATTATAAATTATTTTTCAAAAATAATTTCTAAGATTATATTATTTAGTGATATGAATATAATATTCATGAGTTATAGATTAAAACTATAAATTGTGACCTTTTTAATAAAAATTAAAAAAGTAGATAAAAGTATCGAAACTTTAAAAAAAGGACACTGTTTTGATTATTATAACCACAGAAAAAAACTTATTTTTAACCTGTGTAGTTATGATAATTTGCCGATGGATGGCAAAACCTAGCCAGATGAAAAAGGAGGTAAATTAATATGGCAAACATTTATGTAAAATTTGACACACCAGAAGAAATAGCTCAAAAAACTGAAGAAGCTTTAGAATCCGCAAAAAATACCGGAAAAGTAGCAAAAGGAACCAACGAAGTAACTAAATTTATCGAAAGAGGAGACGCAAAACTCGTAGTAATCGCAGAAGACGTCGACCCTGCTGAAATCGTAGCACACATACCAGTTCTCGCAGAAGAAAATGAAATCCCTTACGCTTACTTACCAACCAAAGAAAAAGTCGGTGGAGCTGCAGGATTAAGCGTTGGAACCGCATCCGCTTGTATCGTAGATGCTGGTGACGCTGAAGATTTAGTAAACGAAATTGTCGAAAAAGTAGCTGAACTCAAAGAATAAGATCATTCTCTGTTTGCAGTTTAAATAGAACAGGAGGATTAAAATATGAGTGACGACGCAGTTCCAGCAGAAGTCATAGAAGTACTACACAGAACCGGTATGACTGGAGAAATCATGCAAGTAAAATGCAGAATTCTCGATGGAAGAGACAAAGGAAGAATCTTAACTAGAAATATCATGGGCCCTGTACGGGAAGGCGATATTTTGATGTTACTCGACACAATTAGAGAAGCTAAAGAAATTAGAACTCCTTAAATAAAAAAAACATTAAATGTTTAATATTTAAAGTAGTAATTTCGTTTAATCTAAATAATTTAGAAGGTGTAAGAACATGAGAACTTGTTCATTCTGTCACAAAGAAATAGAAGAAGGTACCGGAAAAATGTACGTTAAAAAAGACGGAACAATCTATTTCTTTTGCAGCAGTAAATGTGAAAAAAATATGATTGGACTCGGTAGAGTTCCAAGAAAAGTTAAATGGGTTAAAGAATGATGGAAAAAAGCTTTGTAATGATGAAACCTGATGCAGTCGCAAGACGTCTCATGGGTAAAATCTTAAACAGATTTGAAGAAAAAGGTCTTCAATTAAAAGCAATCAAATTAATGACAATAAGTGAAGACTTAGCTAAAGAACATTATGGAGAACACTCAGAAAAACCATTCTTCAACGATTTAGTAGAATACATCACCTCCGGACCTGTACTCGCAATGGTCATCGAAGGAGAAGATGCAATAAGCTTAATAAGAAAAATGGTCGGAGCAACCAATCCACAAGAAGCAGACCTCGGAACAATCAGAGGAGATTATGCAGTAGAAACCGGAAGAAACATAATCCACGCATCTGATGCACCAGAATCTGCAGAAAGAGAAATTGGTTTATTCTTTAATGAAAATGAATTAGTAGATTATAACATGGTAGATAACACTTGGATTTATGAAAATTTATAATCTATATTCAACATTAAAACAAAATAACAATAATTTAATAATTAAAATTAATTCATTTAAAAAAGAGGTGGAGTCAAAAAATGAAGATAAGATCACCAATTGTATCCGTATTAGGTCATGTAGATCATGGTAAAACCACATTACTGGATTATATCAGAGGAAGTACCGTAGCTGACAGAGAAGCTGGAGGTATAACCCAACATATTGGAGCAACAGAAATCCCAATAAGCACAATCGAAGAAATATGTGGAGATTTCATATCAAAATTATCTATAAAAGACACAATACCAGGATTATTCTTCATAGATACTCCAGGTCACGCAGCATTCACATCCCTAAGAAAACGTGGAGGAGCATTAGCAGACTTAGCAATACTTATAGTAGACATCAATGAAGGTTTCAAACCCCAAACATATGAAGCTATAAACATACTAAAAATGTACAAAACTCCATTCATAGTAGCTGCAAATAAAGTGGATAGACTATTTGGATGGGAAGAACACCCAAACAAATCTTTTACAGAAACATTCAAAGACCAAGCACCAAGCGTACAACAAAATCTTGATCAAAGAGTCTATGAAATAGTAGGAGAATTACACAAACAAGGATTCCAATCTGAAAGATTTGACAGAGTAAGTAACTTCGCAAACCAAATAACAATCATACCAATGAGTGCAAAAACCGGTGAAGGAATCATAGAATTAAACGCTATGCTTCTAGGATTAGCACAAGAATACTTAACAGAACAATTGGAAATCCACGAAAACGCACCAGCAAAAGGTACAGTTTTAGAAGTAAAAGAAGAAACAGGTTTAGGAATGACCATAGACACAATCATCTATGATGGAGTCCTAAAAACCAATGATGAAATTGTTCTAATGCTCAAAAATGAAGTATTAACAACAAACGTCAGATCCATACTAAAACCAAGTCCACTAAAAGAAATGAGAGAATCCAAAAACCGATTCGACCAAGTGGACCATGTAGTTGCTGCAGCAGGTGTAAAAATAGCAGCACCAAACTTAGAAGATGTAGTTTCAGGATCACCTCTTAGAGTAATAAATGATGACGAAGATGTTAAAAAAGAAATCTTAAAAGAAATCGAAGATATCACAATAGACACCGAAGAAAGCGGTGTACTCGTAAAAGCAGATACATTAGGTTCACTTGAAGCAGTAGTAAACATACTAAACCAAGAAAAAATACCAATAAGATCCGCAGATATCGGAGATGTAAACAAAAAAGATATCATAAAAGCATCTATCTCACAAAAAGAAAATCCAGACCATGGAGTAATCATAGCATTCAATGTTAAAGTGCACCCAAAAGCACAAAAAGACCTTGATGAAACAGACTTAAAATTATTCCAAGGAAATGTGATTTATCAAATAACCGAAGATCATCAAGACTGGTTAGATGAAAGAAAAAATGCTGTAAAAAAACATTTACTCGATTCTTTAATCAAACCCGCAAAAATAATGATTCTTCCAAAACTAATTTTCAGACAATCAAAACCTGCAATCTGTGGTATTGAAGTTTTAAATGGTACAGTAAAACCAGGTTATATTCTAATGAATGAAAACGGTGAAAAAGTAGGATCCATATTAAGTATGGAAGATAAAGGAGAATCATTACCTAGTATGAGCCGAGGTCAACAAGTAGCAATGGCAATTTCAGATGCTATTGCAGGAAAAGACTTCGAAGAAGGAGACAGCTTATACGTAGACATCCCCGAAAGACACTACAAAGTAATTGAAAGAAAATTCAAAAGCAAACTCAATGATGATGAAATTAGTTGTTTAGAAGAAATCGTTGAAATCAAAAGAAAGAACGATCCTGAATGGGGAGAATTCGGCTTATTTGAATAAATGAAACAATTTAAATTATTATAACTCAAAATAATAAAAAAAACATAAAACAAATTAAATGGAGGAATTTATTTGGCATTTAAAATTGTTGTATCAGACAAAAGTGAAACCTATCAAGTAGAATCTGATGATGCTAAACAAATTGTAAACTTATCCATTGGTGATGAATTCGATGGTAACGTTATTGGATTAGAAGGATACACCTTAAAAATCACTGGAGGTAGTGATAAAAACGGTTTCCCTATGAGAAGCGATATCAGCGGACCAAGAAGAGTAAAAAGTCTCTTAACTGGTGGAATAGGTTACAATCCTAAAGTTGATGGTGTCAAAAGACGAAAAACCTTAAGAGGTAACACTATATCTGAAGATATTGTTCAAGTTAATACAATAGTTACCAAATCAGGTAGTCAAACCTTAAAAGATATCTTAAACCCTGAAGAGGAAGAAGAAGCTGAAGAATAGTTAAATTTCTAACTATTTTTCAATTATTTTATTTAATCAATAAGTAAAACATTTTATATAACTGATTTTAAATAAATAAAATCATAATATAAACTACAAAATAAATTTTATAATGATTATAAAAAAATGGAAGAATTATAAAAAAAATAAAAAATTATGCAGGTGTAATCTGTGAAAGTACAATCTGATGTAAACATAGGTTTAGTTGGTCATGTAGACCACGGTAAGACAACCCTTACCAAAGCATTATCTGGAGTATGGACAGACACTCATAGTGAAGAAACTAAAAGAGGAATATCTATCCGATTAGGATATGCAGATATAGAATTTAGAAAATGTCCAAAATGTGACGAACCTTTATGTTACACTACAAAAAAAACTTGTGAGCATTGTGGAAGCGAAACAGAACTTTTAAGACAAGTATCATTCGTGGATGCTCCAGGACACGAAACTCTTATGGCAACAATGTTATCTGGTGCTGCAATAATGGATGGAGCAGTATTAGTAATAGCTGCTAACGAAAAATGCCCTCAACCACAAACAAAAGAACATTTAATGGCTCTTGATGTAATTGGAGTAAAAAATGTAGTTGTTGTTCAAAACAAAATAGATATAGTTCCAAAGAAAAGAGTTCTTGAAAGTTATAAAGAAATCCAAGAATTCGTAAAAGGTACTTGTGCAGAAAACGCACCAATAATCCCAATATCCGCTCAACAAGGAGCAAACATGGATGTTCTTATCGGAGCTATGGATCAAGTTATTAAAACTCCAGAACATGATCAAGAAAAACCAGCCCGTATGTATGTCGCAAGATCATTCGATATTAACAAACCAGGTTCCCCACCTAAAAAAATACGTGGTGGAGTAATTGGTGGAAGTTTAACTCAAGGAACCCTAAAAGTAGGAGATACCCTAGAAATCCGTCCAGGAATAAACACTGGAGAAGGAAAACACTCCGAATGGATAAACTTAACCTCAGAAATTGTAGGATTAGAAGTTGGAGGAAAACAAGTGAAAGAAGTAGGTCCAGGAGGCCTAATAGGAGTAGCTACAAAACTCGACCCAGCACTTACAAAAGCAGATACATTATCCGGATCTGTAGCAGGTCAAGAAGGAACATTACCAGAAGTACTACAAGATTTCGAAATGGAAGCACACTTACTTGAAAGAGTAGTAGGAACCAAAGAAGAAAAAGAAGTAGATCCAATCAAATTACACGAACCATTAATGATAAACTGTGGAACAACTACAACAATAGGAGTAGTTGACGAAGTATCCAAAAACGTTCACGTAATACTAAAACTACCAGTATGCGCAGACTCTGGAGACAGAGTAGCACTCAGCCGAAGAGTAGGTGCACGTTGGAGATTAATTGGATTCGGTATAATCCAATAAGAAAAATTAAAAACATTAATAGAGGTAAACATATCATGAAAGATAATGAAAAAGAACTCTTCATTGATACAAATTTTTCATGATTCCCTTTCAGTTCAATGTTGACATAATAGATGAACTTGAAAAAGCCTTACCCTCTTATAAACTTATAACAACACAATTTGTTATAAACGAATTAAAAGGTTTAAAAAGAAACCAAAAAGGCAAAACTAGGGTAGAAGCAGGACTAGCATTAAAATATGCAAAGTCCCCAAAAATAAGTATAAAAAACATACCGTTACAAGAAAACGAATCAGTCGATGATGCTTTGATTAGAGTAAGTAAAGTATTAGCCACAAACGATATAAATTTAAGAAAAAGGGCAAAAAATCAAGGACGAACGGTAGTATACTTAAGACAAAAAAAATATGTAGCAATTGATGGATACATATAAAAAAAATTTTTACACTCATAAAAAAAATTATTTATTAAAAAAAAATTGTATATCAATGGTGAAAAAATGAATTTATGGAAAGATTTAGAACCGGGAGAAAATGTACCTGAAGAATTTAATGCAATTATTGAAGTTCCAAAAGGATCTAGAAACAAATATGAATACAACAAAGAAGCTGAAGCATTCATGTTAGACAGAGTATTATATTCCCCTGTACATTACCCAGCAGATTATGGTTTCATACCACAAACAACTTATGATGATGGAGACCCAATGGATGTTCTCGTCATTATGCAACAACCAACATTCCCAGGATGCTTAATAACCGTAAGACCAATAGGAATTATGGGAATGATAGATTCTGGAGATAAAGACTACAAAATATTAGCAGTACCAACAGATGACCCAAGATTTGCAGAAATAAAAGACATCGATGATGTTCCAGAAAGCTTCAAAAAAGAAATCATGCATTTCTTCAGTGTCTACAAAAACCTTGAAGGAAAAGAAGTAGACGTATTAGGATGGGAAGATAAAGAATCTGCTAAAACAGAATTAGTCCGTTCCATTGAAATGTACAAAGAAAAATACTAAAAAACATAAAACTCAAAGAAAAAAAATTATAAAAAAAACTAAAAAATGAAGGGATAAATTTTGTATTATATTGCTAAAATCGAGGACACAGTAAGAATCCCACCTTACAAGTTTGAAAGTCCTCTAGAAGATGTTGCTATCGAAGCATTAAACGAAGAGTACAATGGGGTTCTTGACAAAAGATTAGGTTTAATGGTAAGTGTTACAAAAATCGAAGATATGGGTGAAGGAGTACTCATAATGGGAGATGGAGCAGCCTACCACAAAGTCACATTCGATGCTATATTCTACAAACCAGAACAACAAGAAATTGTTGAAGGTGAAGTAATAGAAATAGCAGAATTCGGAGCATTCGTAAGAATCGGACCAATGGACGGTCTTGTTCACGTATCACAAGTAACCGATGACTACATAAACTATGATTTCAAGAGAGGAGCACTCATTGGAAAAGAATCTAACAAAGCCTTAGAAGAAGGTAACAGAGTAAGAGCAAGAATTGTTGCACTCAGCCTAAAAGGAAAATCATTAAAAGACACCCGTATAGGACTAACAATGAGACAAACCGGTTTAGGTAAATTCGAATGGATTGAAGAAGAAAAAAATAAAAGCAAAAAAGGTAAGAAGGCTAAAAAATGAGTCTAAAAGCATGCACAGCCTGTAAACTAATTACAGAACAAGAAAGATGCCCAGTTTGCAAAAATCCAACAAGCACTAACTGGAGTGGATTAGTAATAATCACAGACCCAGAAAGATCAGATGTTGCAAAAGAACTTAATGTAACCTTAAAAGGCGAATATGCATTAAGAGTAAGATAAAATAAAACAAATCATTTAACTATTGATAAATAATTTTTTAAAAAAAAATAATAAATAATTAATATGAGGTATAAAAATTGCTGTTTGAAATAGATGATAACACAATATCAGAATTCAAAAAACCACTTGGGAAGCTCTACCCAAACTTTGAAGATGCAATTCCAGATATAAAAAAAGCAGAATTTTTAATCTCAGTAGGAGATCAAACTACTAAAAACTTGATTGATAACGATTTAACACCAAACCTTGGAATAATAGATAATCGTATACAAAGAAAAAATCATACTCATGATATAATACAAGAAAATAACATCTTAGAAGCAGAAAACCCCCCAGGAACAATTACCGATGATCTATGGGAAACCATAGAATCTGCTATTAACTCTATAAAAAAAGACGGAATAAAACGTCAAATTATAGTTAAAGGGGAAGAAGATCTTGCAGTTCTTCCTTGCATCTTAATTGCACCTGAAGATACCATAATATTATATGGACAACCAAACGAAGGAGTAGTCTATGTAAAAGTTTCAGATGTTCAAGATAAAGCAGAAAAACTAATGTCACTTAGCAAACATTAAAATAAAAATAATGCTTTATTCTAAATATTAACAAAAAAACCCCAAAAATATTTTGGAAAAAATTTAAAAAAAAATAACTTAAAAAAAAAATGAGGTTTATAAAATGGAATACACTATAATAGAAAAAAACGTAAACAAAGTTCTTGAAAGAACAGAAGTTAAATTTGAAATTGACTACGACGGAGAATCAACTCCTGACACAATAACCGTAAAAAATAAACTCGTAGCACTCTTAGACACCCAAAAAAACTTAATAGTAGTAGATACTATTAAACCAAGATACGGTGAACCAGTAGCAGTAGGATACGCAAAAGTTTACGAAACTGAAGAAGCTTTAAAAGACATTGAAACCAAAAGTGTTATAGAAAAAAACACTGAACCAGAACCAGAACCTGCTGAAGAAGAAGCTGAAGAATAATTAAAATAATTACAAAATTTCAATAAAAAAAATAATTAATGGAGATAAAGAACATGAAAGTAAGTAGTCTTTATGAAGTAAACGGAGATAAAATCGTACGTAAAAACCCAATATGCCCACGTTGCGGAAACGGAGTATTCATGGCAGACCACAACAACAGATACTCTTGTGGTAAATGCGGATACACCGAAATGAAAAACAAAGAATAAGTAAAAAATAATAATTATACCCAATAATTACTTATTTTTTTTTACTTACTCCTTTTTTAAAATTAACCTTTTTTTCAAAAATTAACCAAAAAAATTTAAATTATCTCTCTTTTTATACAAAAAATTACAATAAAAAAAATATAAGGTGGAGTCATTGAAACTTAGAAGCGGAAGACTAGAAAAAGAAATGACAGATGAAGCAGCAGAATACACTTCATCTCTAGAATTTGATAAATATATTTTCTATGCTGATATAAAATGCAATCTAGCACATACTTTAATGCTAAAAGAAGAAAACATTATTGACTCAGACACTGCAGACCATATAATAGGAGCATTAATCCAACTAAAAGACGAAGGATATGATGCACTAGAATTCGATCCATCAGTAGAAGATGTACATATGGCAGTAGAAAATTATGTGACTAATTTAATAGGTCCAGAAGCAGGATTCATGCACACAGCAAAATCCAGAAACGATCAAGTAGCCACAGACATCCGCCTAGTACTACGTGAAAAAATACGTGAAATTCAATTAGAAATCTTAGACTTCATAGAAGGAATAGTAGATTTTGCTGAAGACTATCAAGAAACAGTATTCATAGGATTCACACATTTACAACATGCACAACCAATAACAGTTGCACATCACCTAATGGCACATGCACAAAGTTTAAAAAGAGATTACCAAAGACTAAATGACACATACAAAAGAGTAAACATTAATCCATTAGGATCAGCTGCAATGACAACAACCAGTTTCCCAATCAACAGAGAACTCACAACAAAACTATTAGGATTTGATTCATACATGGAAAACAGTATGGATGGAGTAGCAGCAAGAGACTTCATAGCAGAAACAGTCTTTGACCTAACACAATTATGCACAACACTATCTAAAATATGTGAAGAACTCGTACTATGGAGCACCTATGAATTTGGAGTAATAACAATGGCAGATGAATACTGCAGTACTAGTAGTATCATGCCCCAAAAAAAGAATCCTGATGTAGCTGAAGTTGCAAGAAGCAAAGCAACAATTGCAAATGGAGAACTTGTAACAATATTAACCATGCTAAAAGCATTACCCTACACATATAACAGAGACTTACAAGAACTAACACCCCACTTATGGAATGCTGTAGAAAATTCATATGCAACTCTTGAAATCGTAAAACACATGTTACTAACAGTAACATTCAATGAAGATAGATGCTTAGAATTAGCAGGTAAAAACTTCGCAACTGCAACAGACTTAGCAGACATAATGGTAAGAGAACGAAAAATACCATTCCGTACAGCACATAAAATAGTTGGAAGAATAGTTAATGAAGCAGTAGCTAATGGATTAGATGCAGAAGATATAACCTCTGAATATGTGGATAATGTAGCTATTGAATTAGGTTTTGAAAAACTAGATCTCGGTGATGAATTAGTTCACACAGCACTAAATCCTTTAGAAAATGTTAAAATGAGAACCATTCCTGGTGGACCTTCACCTGAAATGGTTGAATTAGCTAGAAACAATATGAAAACTTTCATAAAACAAGAACTAGCTACTAAAAAAAGTGAAAAATAAAAGAATCCAAAATTCTTCTATTCATTTTTAAATATTTTACTAATTCTTTTTTTTATTCTAATTTATTATATTCCTCATCACTTACAAGTTCTAACCATTCATTATCTGGATTTTTACCTGGCACTTCAATAGCAATATGGGTGAAATAACTATCTTTTGCAGCACCATGCCAATGTTTAACATTAGCAGGAATAATAACAACATCACCAGGTTTCAATTTTCTAGCTTTTTCACCAAACTCTTGATACCAACCTTCACCTTCAGTACAAAGTAAAATTTGACCCCCATTTTCAGTTGCATGATGAATATGCCATTTATTTCTACATCCTGGTTCGAAAGTTACATTAACAACAACTACACCCTCCATACATAACATATTTAAATAACTTTTACCTGTAAAAAATTCTCCATAAGGATTTTCTTCTCCAATTCCAAATAATACATCTTCTACCATAATTAATCACTTCCAAATCTTTTTTTTTAAATCCAATTTTCTATTGTGCTTTTAGAACTATTAATATCACTTGCAAAAATAGATAATTCATCTTCAATATTTGCGCCTTCACAAAGTTTATCAAGCTCTTTTCTACTTTTACCCATTCCACCACTTCCACTAGTTACAAATGGTTTAACTGTTTTTCCCTTAAAATCTAATAATTCAAGTAATGAATGCATAACCATAGGCATTGTTCCCCACCAATTAGGATAACCTATGTAAATAGTATCATATTCATCAATATCCTCAAGATATTCTTGAAGTTCAGGATGCTTATTAGCACTTAACTCATATCTAGCCTGAATAACACATCTTAAATAATTACTAGGATACTCTTTTACAGGTTTAATTTCAAAAATATCTCCATTTGTGAACTCTTTAATATATTCAGCAATAGTACGAGTATTACCTGACCAAGAATAATAAATTATTAAACTTTTACTCATAATATCATAAATCTCCATTTTTTTTTTAAATCCAATTTTCTACACTACTTTTAGCATTACTTATACCACTACTTCTAATACATAAACCATCTTTAACATTTGCACCTTTACAAGAGTTTTCAAGGTATCGTTTACTACTACCCATTCCACTTCCACCACTTGTGACAAATGGTTTAACAGTTTTTCCAGTGAAATCTAATTTTTCCACAAGAGAAAGTATAGGCATTGGTAAAGTTCCCCACCAATTAGGGTATCCAATATAAATAGTATCATAGTCACTTATACTATTTAAATATTCTTGAAGTTTTGGACGAGCATTAGAATTTAAATCATCTTTAGCTTCTTTTAAACATGTTTGATAATTACTTGAATATTCATTATCAGGTTTAATTTTAAAAATATCTCCACCAGTAAATTCTGCAATATAATCTGCTATAACTTCTGTGTTTCCAGACCAGGAATAATAAATTATTAAACTTTTACTCATAATATCAAATTTCTCCATTTTTTTTAGATCCAATCTTTTACAATGCTTTTTGCATTATCCACATTACTTCCACGTATACTTAAACCTCTTTCTATTTGAGCACCTTCACAAAGATTTTTTAATTCTCTTTCAGCACTTCCCATTCCTCCACATTCATGAGTTACAAAAGGTTTTATAGTTTTTCCAGTGAAATCTAATCTTTCTAATAAAGAGTACATAGCCATTGGCATTCTTCCCCACCAATTTGGACATCCAACATAAATAGTATCATATCCACTAATATCATCTAAGTATTTTTTAAGTTCAGGACGTGCATTTTCATCAATTTCTTCTTGAGCTACTTCTGTACACTCCATATAATCTGCAGGATAATCT
Organism: Methanobacteriota archaeon; assembly: GCA_023440975.1. Taxonomy (GTDB): domain Archaea; phylum Methanobacteriota; class Methanobacteria; order Methanobacteriales; family Methanobacteriaceae; genus Methanobrevibacter_A. Next base: position 15,448 of record JAEZRD010000027.1, read on the forward strand.
TTGACTGTTTCTACTTCAAATAAATCTCCATCTGTAAATTCTTCTATATATTTTGCTATGACTTCGGTGTTTCCAACTTCAATAAATTTAATTCCTTGAGTTGAATAATTGTTACCTTTTCTAGAAAAATAAATTATTAAACTTTTCATATTCAATCTTCCCCCTATTCTTCTTTATAATCAGTTGATGCTGCAAGTTCAGTTTGAGCCTTATAATCTGAAATTCTTTCTTCTAATCTGTTTATAGTGTCCCTTAATGCTTGAGAACCAAAAACCATACGTAATGGTGCGGATTTTTGATCTACACTTTCTATTATTCTAGCAGCCATTTCACTAGGATTCCCTGCAGCTAAACCCTTAGATTTATTTAACATATTAAGGAAATCATGTGCAGGATTATCTTCGTATTCAGGCATTAAAGTTGCGACTTTAGCACTATCATATCTAAATTCTGTTCTAGCTCCACCAGGTTTCACAATAGTTAAACCTATATTAAATGGTGCAATTTCTTGTGCAACAGCTTCACAAAAACCTTCTATACCAAACTTACTAGCATGATATAAACTATTTCCAGGGAAAGCAACTTGTCCTCCATAAGATGAAATTTGTATAATTCTTCCTTTGCCTTGTTTTCTCATATAAGGAATGAAATCTTTAATTAACATTATAGATCCTGTAAGGTCAGTTGCTAAAATATTATTAATTTCATCATCACTTAATTCTTCAGCAGCACCAAATAATCCATAACCAGCATTACTTACAACAACATCTATTTTTTCATGATTTTTAAAAGCATTATTTACAGTTTTATGAATAGCGGCTACATCTGTCACATCTAAATATTGACAATCATAAGTATCAGGATAGTTTTCAAGGAATTCTTTAACATTCTCTTTTTTATTTTCATTTCTAATTGTACCTATTACAGTATCTCCCTTTTCTAATAATTGTTTTGTCAAATGGTATCCAAAGCCACTACTTACTCCAGTTATTAACCAAGTTCTATTCATATTATCTTTATTCATATTATCTTCTCTCCATTTTTTTCTATTCACATATTTCGTTTATTATTGCTAAAGCATTTAATGTTCTTGGGAAACCAATGTATGGCATTAATATTGTAACTGCACTTACTAATGTTTCTTTATCATTACCTACACTTAAGTTTCCTGCGGTGTGTCCTCTTAATTGGTTTTCACATCCACCAAGTGATGCTATTATGCTGAATGTTATTAATTCTCTATCTGCATCATTTAATCCTGTACGAGTGTAGAAATCTCCAAAGCAGTATCCTTCTAAGAATTCATTGAAGTGTTCTTGGCCGGGAATTGAATTTTCTGCCATTGCTTTTACTACTTCTTCTCCAAAATATTGTACTTGTTTTTCTTTACCTTTTGCTTTTCTGTTTTCTCTATTGGTTGTGGATTGTCCTTTTAAAGGTAGTGTGATTCCTTCTTTTGTAAATACTTCATTTGTTGCATTTAAGAAGTCGAATGCTTTTGCTAGTCCTACATATGGAAATGATTGGTAAAGGGTTTCTTTTATTTCTATTGGGGTTAATTCTAGGTTCATTGCTCCTTTTATCATTATTTTGTATTCGTTTATGGATTGGTTTGTTATTAATGTGGCTAAGGTTACTAGCATTCTACTTCTTTTAGGTAGTGTGCTGTGTTCTAATACTTCGTCGAATGCGAAATTATCATAGATTTCTATAAATTCGGGGTCGGTTTCTTTTAATTTGGATTCATGATTGGGTAATAGTTCGTTATGATTTTCTTTTGCTTTTTGACTTATTTTCATATTTTTTTTACCTCTAATTTTTTTGGGTTGAATTTTTATTATTTTTAGTTGCTAAAGTTAATAGTTAACTTCGTAAACAATAATTTATTTAAAGCCATATATAAATGTTGCCAATAGCAACTAAAAAAATATTAATTATAAATCACAACTAAAAAACATAACAAAAAAAAATTCATGGAGATAAAAAAACATGAAACCAATAGAAAAAGTAGATAAATACCTAACAGATGCAGGAGTATACTTCCTAGCAACAGAAAATGGAGACCAACCAAAAATAAGACCAATAGGCTACCACAAGCTAGACGAAGACAAAATATATTTCTCAGTAGGAGATTTCAAAGAAGTATACAAACAAATGCAAAAAAATCCAAAAATAGAAATAGTAGCAAACATAGGACCTGAATTCATGCGATACTATGGAACAGCAATATTTGAAGAAAAACCAGAACTAGCACAATCTGCACTAGATGCATTTCCAGTATTAAAAAATGTATATAATGAAGAAACTGGAAACAAATTAGCAATGTTCTATCTAAAAGATGCAACAGCAGAATTCAGAACAATGATGGATATTAAAGAATCATACAAATTTTAAATTCTTTAAAACATCCATTTTTTTTTATTTATTAATAACTTCATTAACTCTTTTTACAATAAAATTCTCACTTCTAAAATTAAAAGTGTGTCCTTCATCCTCTAAAACATTTAACTCAGCATTATCATAAGCATCACAAGCTTTTTCAGAATAAGATAAAGGAACAAAATCATCTAAATCACCATGGAAAATATAAACAGACTTATTAAAACCAGTTACATCTTCAAATAAATTAATAGATCTAGCATCCTCAAAATATTTTCTACTTGCTTGACCACAAACTAAGTTTAAAACTTCTCCTTCCTCAGGAAGAGGAACCTTTTCAGCACAATCAGGAATATTAAATGCTGGAGAAAGTAAAAAAATAGATTCAATATCTTCAACTCTGTTATTTGCAACAAGAGCTGTAACTAAACCACCTTGACTATGTCCAAGAAGATATACTCTATCAGTATCAATAAAATCAAGAGTTTTAACCATATCAATAACTGTATTTAAATCATCTATTTCAGTTAAAATACTCATATCTTTCATTTCCATATCACTATGACAGTCAAATCCTCCACCTCTAAAGTCAAAAAGATAAGATGCAATACTTTTCTCTTCTAATAAATCACAGAAATCTCTCATAGAATTATAATTATCTGAAAAACCATGACATAATATTACAATTGGAATTTTACCCTCAAAATAATCTGGTACATTGATTATTCCATAAATCTTTTCACCATTATATTTGCAAATAATTTCCTTTTCCATTGTAATCCCCTTATTTTATTGTCATTAAATTTTTACTTAAGTATTAGTTATTTATTAATAAACTCGCTAATCTTATTTATAATTGATTGTTCATATTTACTTTTAAAGTGGTGTCCTTCATTATTTAAGATTATTTTTTACTTAAGTATTAGTTATTTATTAATAATCTCGCTAATCTTATTTATAATTGTTTGTTCGCCTTTATTTGTAAAGAGGTGTCCTTCATTATCTAAAATCATTAACTTTGAATTATTATATTCTTCGTTAGCTGTCTTTGAATAGGATAAAGGAACAATATCATCAGAATTTCCATGAAAAATGTACACAGGCTTATTAAAACCGTTTATATCATCAAATAAATTAATTAATTTCCCTATTTTTAAATACTTTTTACTTAATATTTTTTTCCCTGTAGTAAACCACCAGTCACTAAGAGAATCATCAAAACTTATTTTTGCAGAGCCACTTAATTCTTCGGACATGTCTGGAATAATAAATGCGGGACAAATTAAAAATAAACCATTAATTTCATCAATTCTCTTATTTGCAACTAGAGCTGTAACTAAACCACCTTGACTATGTCCAAGAAGATATAATTTATCAGTATCTACAAAATCAAGAGTTTTAACCATATCAATAACTGCATTTAAATCATCAACTTCACTATAAACAGTCATATCCTCTGTTTCACCATCACTAATAGTTATATCACTACCTCCTCTAAAATCAAAGATGTAAGATCCAATGCCATAATTTTTTAGTAATTCTGCACAATCCATCATACGTTTGTAATTAGCAGTTAAACCGTGACATAATATTACAGTGGGAATTTTTCCTTCAATATTATCTGGTGTAATAGTTAATCCGTAAATTTTTTGATTATTAATTTCGCAAGTAATCTCTTCTTTCATTGTATTTAAATCCTGTAATTTTAAAAAAAAATTTTATTAACAATAGTTATATTTTTTTTAGTTTAAAAATATTAGTAAAAAAAAGGTTCAAAAATCAAAGAAAAATTAATTCAAAAAATACTTATTAAAGCCAAAAGAAAAATAAAAACAATAAAAACAAAAATAAAGGAGAAAAAAGGTTTGAAATCTATAGAAGTTGTTGCAGCCATAATCAAAAAAGACAATCAATTTTTAGCAACTCAACGTGGCTACGGAGAATTCATAAACATGTGGGAGTTTCCCGGAGGCAAAATAGAATCAGGAGAAACTCAAAAAGAAGCACTAATACGTGAAATCCAAGAAGAATTAAATGCTACAATAAAACCAGAAAAATTTTTACTAACCATAAAATACACATACCCCACATTCCACTTAACAATGCACTGCTACCTATGTAAAATAATAAAAGGCCAAATCACATTACTAGAACACAACGCAGGAAAATGGTTAACAATTAACGAATTAGATACCGTAGAATGGTTACCTGCAGATATTGAAGTCGTCGATTATATAAAAGAAAAACTATAAAAGGTAAAATCACATGTCAAGTGCAGATAATTACGCAGACTTTATCCTAAACAAACCAAAAAAAGGCCTTAAAGTATTAAGCAGCATTCAAGACGAACTACGAAACTGTACAGAATTCTATATCAGTGTAGCTTTCATAACACAAAGCGGTATAACACCCTTACTTCAAGACTTAAAACAATTAGAAGAAAAAAACATCAAAGGAAAAATACTAACAACAGATTACCTAGGATTCAGCGAACCAAAAGCCCTAAAACGCCTAAACCAATTAAATAACATTGAAGTAAGAATGTATAATGTTACCAATAATGATTTTGGATTCCACACCAAAGGATACATCTTCAAAAACCTCAATGAGGTAAATATACTAATCGGAAGCTCAAATCTAACTCAAAAAGCACTAACCATAAACAAAGAATGGAACTTAATGGCATCATCCTCAATGGATGATGATTTAGCAAATAATGTTATAGATTCATTTAATATATACTGGGATTATGCAACCCCATTACCTGATTGTATTGAAGATTATACTAAAATATATGAAGAAAGTAATAAAAATAGATTAAAACAAGAAGAACTAACTAAAAAAGTCTTCAAACCCAATTCCATGCAAAAATCCTTCACAAACAACCTAATAGAATTAATAGAAAAAGGAGAAAAACGAGGTTTACTTATAAGTGCAACAGGTACCGGAAAAACCTTCGCATCAATCTTCGGAATAGAAAAAATAAACCCTAAAAAAATACTATTTCTAGTACACAGAGAACAAATAGCAAAACAAGCCAAAGAATCATTCAAACTTATTTTTAAAGATAAAACATTTGGACTATTATCTGGAAACAGTAAAGATTATGAATCTGACTTTTTATTCAGTACAATGCAAACAATGAGTAAAGAAGAAGTATACACAAAATTCAAACCAGACACATTTGATTTCATTGTTATAGATGAAGTTCACCATGCAGGTGCACCAAGTTATCAAAAAATCATGAAATACTTCACACCAAAATTCTATTTAGGAATGACAGGTTCACCAGACCGTTCAGATGAATTTGACATTTATGAATTATTCGATCATAATATAATATATGAAATAAGACTCAAAGATGCACTAGATGAAGACATGTTATGCACTTTCCATTACTTTGGAATAACCGATCTCATAAGCTTAGAAGATGAAGAATTATATGAAAAAGAAGACTTCAACCTATTAACATCTGATGAACGTGTTAAAAATATTATAAATAAAGCAGAATACTATGGTTATTGTGGAAATCGTGTAAAAGGACTAATATTTTGTAATAGAAATGAAGTATCTCGAGAATTATCTGAAAAATTCAACCAAAAAGGTTACAGAACCTTAAGTTTAAGTGGAGCAAATTCACAAGAAGAAAGAGAAGAAGCAATAGACAGATTAGTATCAGATAACCGAGAAGATTATTTAGATTACATTTTCACAGTAGATATTTTTAATGAAGGAGTAGACATTCCAGAAATCAACCAAGTAATCATGCTAAGACCAACAGAATCCAGTATCATATTTATTCAACAATTAGGAAGAGGTTTACGTAAATCCAAAGGAAAAGAATATGTGGTAGTATTAGATTTCATTGGAAACTATGGTAACAATTTCCTTATTCCAGTAGCATTATCAGGGGATAGAAGTTATAACAAAGATAATATGCGTAAATACTTAATTGAAGGAAATAGAGTAATACCTGGAAGTAGTACAGTTAGTTTTGATGAAATAAGTAAAAATAATATTTTTGGAAGTATTAACCGAGCTAGATTAAATAAAATTTCATTTTTAAAAAATAAATATATGAACCTAAAATTCAAGCTTGGAAGAATTCCATATTTATATGATTTCTTTAACTATGATGATTTAGATCCAATGTTCATAATAGAATTTTTGAAAAAATCAGGAACATTTAAAAGAAAAACATATTATAACTTCCTTAAAAAAATAGATGAGGAATATGATGAAGAATTAACTGAATTAAACCTTGAATATCTTCAATTCATAACTTTAAAATTAGCTAATGGAAAAAGACCACATGAATTAATCATTCTAAATGAATTAATCAATAAATCCACAGTAACAGTTGAAAATGTTAATAAAATTTTATCTGATGAATATAATATTAATAATGATGAAAAATCAGTAATTAGTGCTATAGAAGTTTTAAACAAAGATTTTGATACAAATAAAGAAAAAGCAAAATATCCTAATATGAAATTTTTTAATTCAAATGGAAGTAATTTAACAATAACTAATGAATTTAATAAATCCTTAAAAAATAAAGAATTCTTAAAACAATTAAATGATTTAATAAATTTAGGTTTAAAACAATATTTAAATAATTATAATAATCCAACGGATGGAATAAATCTTAAATTGTATGAAAAATATTCCCGTTTAGATGTGTGTAGATTACTTAACTGGCCAAATGATGATAGTTCAACACTTTATGGATATAGAATTAAACATGGTGCTTGTCCAATTTTTGTAACATATCATAAAGAAGATGACATATCTAGTAGTACAAAATATGAGGACGAATTTATAGATAAAGAGAATTTTAGTTGGATGACAAGATCTAATATAAGACTAGATTCAAAAGAACCGGTTAAAATAAATAATTATAAAGAGTCTGGACTTAAATTACATTTATTTATTAAAAAAAGTGATGATGAAGGGACTGATTTTTATTATATTGGTCCGGTAATTCCTAAGGATTCTATTGAAACTCAAATAGTTAATGATGATGGTAAATCTTTACCAATTGTGAATTTCAAATTAGGATTAAAATATCCTGTTCAAGAAGATATTTATAATTATTTCATAAGTTAAAAATTTTAATTTTTTTTAGATTTATATATAAAGAATTATAAAAATACTATCATATGATAGTTAAAAGTTTTTTAAAAAATATAACTTTCAATTAATAATTATATTCTAAAAGGAGAAGAAAAAACAAATGTCATTTTTAAAATTAATACTTAAAAATCCATTTCGAAGTAAAAGCAGAGCAATCCTAGCAATAATCGGAATAGGCATAGGAATAGCAACAATTGTAGCATTAGGTGCAATGACCGCAGGAATGGTAGCAAGTGTAGATGACACTTTACATGCAGGAGGATCAGATTTCACAGTTGCTGGAAACCCAAACAATACAGACACAGAAATGTCACAAAACCAATGGGCATCATTTGGAGCCACACCCCTAAATGAATCATGGGTGGGTAAAATAGAGAATGTAACGGGAGTGAAATCTGCAGTAGGATTATACAATACCATGGCACAACCAAAAGGAGTAAATGGATATATGGTAGTAATTGGATTAGACCCATCTAATGCACAATTTGCAGATTTAACAATTACAAATGGAACAATGTATAAACTCAACTCCTCCGAAATGATAATGGGTAAATTATCAGCACAAGAACTAAATAAAACTGTTGGAGACAACATAAGTTTAAAGGGAAAAACCTATCACATAGTAGGAACCTTTGAAACAGGAGACAGCAACCAAGATAACGGTGTATACACAAGTATAAAAACTGCACAAGACATGGATGATGCACAAGGAAATGTCTCAATGATATATGTAAAAGTAGATAAAGGAGCAGATGTCGATCAAGTTACAAAAAGAATAGATAATCAATACAAAGACAATGTAACAACAATCACTTCAGTATCAGACATATCCTCAATGCAAAGTGTAATAGATATGTTAAACAGTGCATCATGGGCAATAAGTTTACTTGCAATAGTAATTGGAGGATTAGGAATAATCAACACAATGCTCATGAGTGTAATGGAACGTACCAGAGAAATAGGAGTGCTAAAAGCAGTAGGATGGAGTAGGAAAAAAATACTCACAATGATAATGGGAGAATCATTAGTAATCACAGTAGTATCTGCAATAATAGGTTCTATACTTGGAGTAATAGCTGTAGAATTAATCACAATGGCAGGTGTAATGAATGGACTATCACCTGCATTCACACCAACAATATTCATAGAAGCATTTGCAGTAGCCATAATTGTAGGATTACTAGGTGGAATATACCCTGCAATAAAAGCAACTAAACTACAACCAACAGAAGCTTTAAGATATGAATAAAAAT
>JAEZRD010000064.1 GCA_023440975.1 Methanobacteriota archaeon
ATATTAGTGTCACCAACTGCATAAATTGCTCCTTCTGGAGTTTCTGTAGGTAGCTCTGTGATATTTGTTAAAGAACCTCGAATTACTGCTCCATTACCTTGTGGGCCTTTTATATTAGCTATTTTTAATTTATTCAATTCAGTCATTTATATACTACCTCTTTTAAATAAAATCTAATTTTTGTATTATATAAGCATAAAATTTTTTAATAAATCTTTACTTGTATACTTAGTATCAATAGTATCAGAAGTTATATATGGTTATAACAAAATTCAACATCTAGAATCTTTGAAAGATTCTAATCCATAATAATCATTTAAGCTAATGTCCAACCTTTATCTGTAGCTATTTTTTTATCTGCATCGGTTCCTTTAGCTAAATTAGTTGTTCCTAATGTTAATGTTTTACCTGTTCCATCTCCAATGTTTTGAAGTATGTAAGATACTGATCCTTCAGTTAATGGACAATCACTTAAATTTAAGCTAATTGATACATTTTTCATTCTAAGATAAGATAAGGAAGTACAGCCTGTAAGAAACCCATCTGCTTGTGTAACATTTGCCATATTAATTAATGGAAGTGAAGTTAAACTACTACAACCTTTAAACATATTTTTAACATTTTCAGGTTTTTCAAAATGACTAGCATTACTTATATTAGAGGAAGTGAAATCACCAGTAAAGTTTACACAATTTTCAAACATACTTTCAAAATTAGTTCCAGATGAAAAATCATATGTAAAATATTGATACCACTCTTCAGGAGTATTTAACATTCTTCCTATGGGAAGATGCCTTTTAACCTTAGAATTCATATACATTTCACTAAAATCAGTTACATGACTTGTATCAAATGGAATAGTATATTCTAAACCAGTACAACCTTTAAACATTCTATGAACATTTGTAATATTGGTTGTTTCATCAGTACCCCATTTTATTAAACTATGGTCTTCCCATTGGTTGAAATACTTAAGATTTGTACAATCTTCAAATAAACTTGTAGTATCAGTTACATTTGACATGTCTATTTTTGGAGGATATACTAAACTTGTACAACCTTTAAATAATGATTTAATACTTTTTACTTTAGTAAGAGAACCTTTAGCTCCTACTAATTTTGTACAACCTTCAAATAAACCATCAGCAGATTCAATATCTCCTTGAGGGTTTATGTTTCCATAAACTGCACTTGTTTGTCCTTTGAAATATCCCGTTCCATCATCTTTTATATAAGTTGTTAGTGTATCTGATAATTCTGAAGTTGTTCCATCTTCATTCATAATACCATTTCTAACATAAATATCTGTTTCACTAACTAAATCAGAAGCAACTATGGATAAAATTTTATCTGCCATATTGGATAATGTAGAGCCATTAGTAGTTATATTCCCATCACTATTAACAATGGTTTTGGTTACATCTTTTATTCCATGATGTTTTAAATTATCCACCATTTTATTCTGTACTGTTATTATTTTTTCTTTAAGACCCATTTTTTTATTTTATTCTCCTATTAAGTTTTCAACTTCAGTTATTTTTTCATCACCTATTATTAAACCATCATTTGCACCATCTATTATGTTCTCTATCATATTCATTTCATCAGTTTCAATGATTTTAGTGGCATAATAAACATATAAATTCCCATTTTTATCTAAGCTTATAATAGGTGTTTTACCATCAACACCATCTTTTCCTCTAATATTTCCTAAAAATGTTTCTTTCATTTTTAACCAATTATATTCTCTAATTCTTCTAAATTCATTATTCTTTGTTTTAAATCATCAACATCAATTTTATCTGCTTTGGTTTTTAATATTTCCTCTGTTTCATTTTTTGTATAAATCATATCGGTTGTTAATTTATTTCCATCATTAACAAAAAGATTTCCATCTTCATCTAAACGGAATGTTGGAAGCCAACCATCACTTCCTTTTAAATCAACATAATCATAATCCTTTTCAAGACTATTTTTCACACCTAATAGGGTTTCTTTCCAATTGAAATCTAAACCATTTAAACTTATAATAGAATAATTGTCCTCATCTTCTCTTTTTACAAGAAAATTATTCCCATCTACTTTAAATTCTAGGCCTATACCTTTAATTTCTTCTTTTTGTTTATTTGTTAAATCATCAAAACTTAAAATTATATGTCCTAAATTTACAGTTTCACTAACCATAATAAAAAAAATCCTATATTCATTTAATTGTTATATATAAATTATTATCTAAATTTAAATTCAAACCTTCAATATAATCTGAATCATATTCACAAATAAGACAACCTTCATCATCAATATAAAAGCTAGGGGAATAGTTTTCAGTATCATAATTATAATATAAATCACCATTAACAATACTAAAATTATATAAAACAATTAATAATTCAACACTATTACTAATACACCCCTCATAATCATCATTACCCTCATACTTGGCTATTAATTTGGTTCTAGGGTTAAAACTATTAGGAGTATAATTGAAATTAAATTCTCCATTATTATTACTTAAACCAATACTTAAAAGTTTCTCATCATTAAATAAATTCAAAACCTGATTAGGAATTAAACGATTTCTATAATCATTAATTCTACATTTAACCTTATTATCATAAGATCTTATTATTCGATTTTCTGACTCTAAAAATAGGTTAGTAGTAATCAACTTACTTATTTCACCTAATAAAAATTCACCATTAATGGTTTTATCATCTATACTTGTAACTTTAAAATATACATTGTAAGCATAAGGATTAATAGAACTTTCACTTATTATTAACTCATTTACTTTACTAACTCTCCGTATTTTATTTAAAACATTTTTAAAATATTCTTCTAACTTAAAAATCAATAATCCTGATTTGTTTTGTTTTAATAATTCATAAGCATGATTACCAAAGTCAGTATAAGTTTCATTATTGAATCTAGAACCAATCTCATTAAAACCAGTAAGACAACTAATAATACATGCATTATACAAACTATCCACACTTTTAGTTATATGGTAATCATCATTTTCCATTATCAAATCATATTTACCATTTTCTTGTTTTTCTAGTAGAATATCCCTATTAAGTGTCTTATAAAATCTTTCACTTTCTGATTTTTTATTTTGATGTAAACTCATAATTATTAAATTAAATAAATATTATTCTTTATCATTATTTTCTAAATTATTTAAACGCTCTTCTAAAAGATCTATTTTCTTATTTAAAATTTCATTTAAATTTTTTAAAGTATCAATAGTAACATATTTCTGATTATTATCTAAATTAACTAAAATATCATTATAAAATAATTTCCCTGATTTTATATGGATTTCTCCAGCTTTCAAACTTATACTACTAGTATCATTTTCAATTAAATATTCTCCAGATTCTGCATTATTCTTAATCAGTGTCTTATCAAGGCTTAAAAAACCAATAACTCCATACTCAACTTTATTATCTTCAGGATTAATATCTAAAACAGCACAATAATAAGGATTTATAGGTAAAATACTGGCTTCATTATAAGTTGTATCAAGTTTATTAGTTCCGATAGGCATAAAACTTATATTACACTCTCCACTAACCATGCTATGTAAAAGTTTACATCTTACAATTTCTCCTGTGGATAAAAATTTAACTAATAATTTATCACTTCCGGGATAAAACCTAATTACTTTAGCTAAACGAATTTTAAGTTCATCTAAGTTCTTATCAGAACCACTACCACTTAAACCATTAATTTTACTTATTTCTATAACACTTTTTAAAGCATTACGCCCACGATAAGGAGTAACAGTAATATCTCCAGTTCTCATTTACTATCCTCCTCATCATTGCCACTTTCATCATCACTATCTAAAGATTCATCACTTGTATCTTCACTACTGTTATCTTCTGCAGTATTAGATTCCCCACTACTTAAACTTGGAGGATAATCTTGTAGTGTAACTCCTACAATCCATTCATCGGTTGCACTGCTGGATTGGCTAGTTTTTGTTATATACATATTCATATCAATATTAAAACTAGGTAAATAAACATAAGCCCACATTCCTTGTTTCACTTGATTGTTACCAATAATTTTACATTCTAAGCCATGACCATTATCTCTTTTTGATTTTGCCATTTCAGTTTTACCAAACTCTAAAGCTTCTTCATAATTATTAATTGGAACATCAGTAGTTTTAGCAACTAATTTAGAATCATCAATACTTTCATCATTGGAATCATCATCAGTAGTTGAATCTTCACTTTGAGAATCCTCACTAGTAGAAGAACTATCATTAGTATCTTCTTTTTCATAAGTGGTAAGTTTTTTAGTAGCTGTTAACTCTTTAACCTTCTCACCAAAACGTTCAATAAGCTTATCATCAGTTAAAATAATTTCACTATTATTGCCATAATGAATAATAAACTTATTATAAGTATTTGGATTATAATCATGAACAGTAATACCTTCATTTACAACATTAATTCCTTCTTTAATCCAAACACTAGCAGTACTTGGATCAGGAATCTTATTAACAAAAACTTTATTTTCTATAACTCTATACTCAACATTACCATCAAGAGGTGCAATTAAATCAAGAATCATATCATTATAAGTGCTACTACCAGAATCTTCAGTATCATTACTATCACTAGAATCATCTGCAGCAATCAATTTAAACCTTGCAGAACCACTTTTTTCAGTTCCACAAAAACCACAATTAGCTATTAAAATTTTACCAACAAAATAATTATGATTATTATTAACTGTAATATTATAAGTTGTCTCCTTAGAATCAATTTCATAATCTACTAAACATGTTTCTGAAAGTTCATAACTATCTTTATAACATAAAACTTCATCATTAACATCAAAAAATGAAATAGGTTTTTTTAAAAAATTCTTATCATAAAAATTATGATTAATAGTGGTTACAAGAATATCACCATTAGCAAACTTGAATTTATATAATTGTCTTATAGGATTTTTAAATACCCTAGTGATTAATTGCCATTCAAATTCTCGCTTTTTAATATTAAAGGAATTAATATAATATTCATGTTCATCATAATGCTCATATAATTCTTTAATAGAAGTCTTCCTGTAGGTGTTTAAATCTTTATAATATAAAAAAAGTTCACTATCGCCTTTTAAACAATAATCAGAGTCACATTTACTACAAGTTAATTCGCCCTCATAAACTCCTTTAGGATTATCCTGCAGGGTTCCAGGTGTTTTACTTTTGCAAGTAGTTGAAGTGCACAAATTTTTCCAAGTTTTAGTATACTTCTTATACCCTTCATAATCAGATTGCTTTTTACAATTTCCACAACTAGGCATCATATTAACAGTTATAGTATCATCTGCCAACTAAATCCCTCACTTATTAAATTATATTAATATTTTTTTTATCCATTGCTACTATATGGACAACTACTATATGCAGGATAACTGTCTTTTGTTCCTCCAGATTCTCTGCAAACATGTTCTCCACTTCTTGAACTAATTACATGAAAATTAGTACTAGTATGTTCCCTATATTCTCCAGCACAATCATCCCAACTTCCATTACGATACAATTGAATAGTATGGTGAGAACCACTATTAGCATAAGGAGAATGATAACAAATATCCCTAGCTTTAATCCCCACTTTAAAATTAAAAATATAATATAAAGCAGCAGTTAAACTATAACAATCAGCTCCAGTACCATTATCTAACTTTTCAAATGCCTCCTTAGGATCATGAGTACTAGTTCCATGATTATAAGGTACTTTTTCAGCCCACTCCCAAGCTTCACTTTCACTCATACTCCCATCACCTGAAGCATCACTATCATCATTCCCACTAGAAGATTTACTAGTCCAATCAATAACCTCATCATTTAAGTCTGTAAAATCCACAATCGGAATTAAACCAGCAGTTTTTATTACTTCAGTAATTATTTCTGATCTTAACATTTGAGAATAAGTAAGTGAATCTTCAGATTCTAAAAGTTTACCATAACCTGATAAATCTAATTCAGCCCCTTCTTCACTAAATTGTAAATCAGTTATAAAACCGTGTAAACTATGTTCATATCCTTTAAGAAAAGTTTCTAACTTAGCATTTACTTTATCATTAATCAATTTTTGTTTTAATTTTATAATTGATTCATCACTATTTTCACTTGGATTTTTAAATAAAAATTTTTTATTTATTTCATCAGTTATTTCATCTGTGATTTTATCCCTATATTCGTCGACATCTTTTTGGCTTAAAATTTTTAAACTTTCATCTGCTTGTTTCCATGCTGATTTAAGCAGTACTTGAACTCCTTTATAAATGATTTTTTTATCTACATCTTCAAGATTAGGTAAAGATATTTTCCCGGTACTGGTAGGTCCCGTATAATCATTTTCCCATTCAATGCTATAGAAATTATTATAATAAAAAGTTTCAAGAATTTCTCCTTGATGTAAATTAAATCCTTCATCCTCACTATCAGATTCTTCCTCTGAGTCTTCATCTTTAGTTTCATCTTTATCCTCAGATTCCTTTTCTGATTTACTAAGATTTTCATCTCCACTTCTGTAAGGCTTAAAATTCTCTTCATCAGTTTTATAAACCTCTAACTCTTGAATTTTACTACTAGCAGCTTTTGGTCTTAAAATATTAATATCTAACATAAAATTAAATATTCACTACAATATCAGGAATTTCACGAACAAGAATACTTAATTGTAATATACCTGCTTGACCTTTATTGTATGTCTTAGTAATTACAATTTCAGCATTAAACATTCCCATATATCTTGAAACAACTTCACAAGGATTATTATTCATATACTCAAATACTTCATCATAAACATCTGGTCTATCAATTGGAGTATCTACTTGTGCTGTAAATGTATACTCTCTAGGAATAAATTGACCTTTACTTACAAATTCTGATCCATTTAAAATCTTGGTTCTAAGTAATTCTCTTCGATTATAAGATTCTGTGGCTGTAATGTCTTCAGCATAAAAGAGAAATCCATCAATTTCAACATTTTCTTCAACCATAAAAAATCATCAATTAAAAATTTTATTTCCATTGCTCTAAAGCACCAATAACAACTTGTTGAGCTTCTTTCATACTCATATTTCTAGCATCAACTTTCATAGAACCTTCACCAAAATGTAAATGCTTATTTGTAATATTAGTTCCACCAATTGCATGAACACCTCCACTAACAAGTTTCATATTCTGAGCTTGACGACCCATTTCATAACGAATATATTTATTATAATCATTTAAACCTTGGATATTTTTCCTATCAAAATCAACTTTACTATTAACTTTTAAAGTAGGATTTCCAAAGCTTTCTACAATTCCTCTTGCATAATTTTGGCTTGTAGCAAAAGTATTATTAGCACTTTTCATCATTTGATATGGCAAACTAGCAAACTCCCAAGCAACTGTTCTTTGAATTTTACCTGGAGAATGAGCTTCTAATCCACTTAAAAAGTTACTAACAATTTGTGATGCAATTTGTTTAGCTTTAGAATATAATTGACTACCTGCACTCATCATTCTTGTACCAATTTGAAGAAATTCTTGATAAACTTTCTCAGGTAGAGATTTAATATTATTAACAACCCCATTTAAGATGTTTCTACCAACAGTACTAGCACTACTTAAAGCTTGTGAAGCAAAACTTATAATTCTCATAACTGTACTAGTTAAAATTGAACTTAACTTTCCAGGTAAAGCTTTAATTGTATTAATTACACCATTAATAATATTTCTACCTGCTATACGAGCACGACTCATAGATTGGGTTCCAAATCGTGTAATTCTTTGTATAACTTTTAAAAGCCAAGTCCAAACTTTATTAGGTGCAGTTTTAATACTATTAATTAAACCATTAAGTAAGTTTTTACCTGCAAGACGAGCTTTTATCCCTATTTGTGATGCAAAATGTGTAATTTTCTGAATTATTTGATTTATAAAACCTGCAACTCTTGATGGAATACTAGCTAAAAAACTTGGAAATTGTTTTAAACTATTGCCTGCATTCATAACACTAGCTCGAATATTATCCATAGTTACACTAATACCTCTAGCAATATTAACAAAAAGATTTATTACACTAGCTAACAATCCTATTACAAAAGCAAAAGCACGAATACCAATACTAACAATATTAATAACTATTACAGCACTTTTCAAAACTCCAATTAAAATTTGAATGGGAATACTAGCAGCATTAATATCAGAACCACTACTTCCTGAAGTAAGAGCACTCCAAAGATTTCCAAGAGCCCCACCCATTTCACTTAAAGCAGGTTGCAATGTATTCCATGCTTGTCCAATACTAATAAAAGCTTGTTGGAGACTAGAAAATAATTGTTGACCTTCAAGACTATTTTTAAAAGACTCCCAATAACCCATCGCACTAGCCAAATAACTATTAATACCACTAAAAGCACTATTAAAACTATTAGCTATCCTCTCAATCGTTGGTGTTAAAGCTCCAAAACTATTAATTAATCCTTGAACTGGATCTCCTGAGTCCATACCTCCAAAAATATTACCAAAAATATCATTAATAATAGTAGCTCCATCTTTTACAACATTTTTTAAGGTACTAAATCCATTCTCAATAGTTGTAATAGTAGATTTAACAGCACTTGAACCTGTAAAAGCCGACCATAAACGACTTAAGCCTGCCTGAATACTACTAATCATTCCATTAAAATTATCCCAATATCCAAAAGCTTTACCTATCTCATAAAAAGCCCCAATAATCAATGCAATAGCAGCAGCAACAGCTATAGCAGGTATGATAACAGCAGATAAACTAGCCATTAAACCAACATTAGCACTAGATGCAGCCATAGCACTGGCCTTCTCAGCATCACTAACAACAATCAAACCTTCCTTAGCAGCCATCTCTTCAGCAGTAGCAGTAGTAACACCTAACTTACTTGCAGCTTCCTCAATTTCACTAGCAGTAACAAGCCTACTTGAAGCAGCATTAGCAATATTACTAGCTGTACTAGAATTAGTTATAATATTAAAAACATCAATTAAACTTTTAACACCATTCATAGCTACTCCAAAATCACCAAGAGTAGATGTAACTACACTAATAGCACTAGCAATTATAACAAACCCCTTTGCCACATTACCTCCACTCATCTCATTTAAATTAATGAATGCTTTAGCTACACCTTTAAGAATAGGAAGCAACTCTTTACCAATACTTTTACCTGCTACACTGAATTTCTTCTGCAAAGTAGCTATAATACCAGTAGTAGTATTCATTAACTGGTCAGTATCGCCCATTATAGCATTTACAGCTTTAAAATATCCAGTTACATCGGTTTCACTACCACTCCAACCATTATTTTTCAATGCTTCTTCACTAAAACCATACCTTTTAAGATATTGACTAGCACCATATAATCCATTACTTAATTTAGTTAAAGCGGTAGTAGCTATATCACTAGAACCAGTCATAGCATACATATAAGAACCAAATTGTACAAAATCAGGCACAATAGCTTCCAAATTCTTACCAGTTAAACCAGTTTCTGCTTGAAAAGACTTAAGAGCAGGAATAACACTTTGCATACTCATTAAACCTTTATTAGTTTCACTATCAATAGTATTGTATAAACTTTCTATACCTTCCTCACTATCAGCCATACTATTTAATAAAACCTTATTAACTTCAGCTTTTTCACTACCACCAAAAATAAGACTACTTAAACTTTTACCAGTTATATTACCAATCAAGCTTAAAATAGTACTATTCACACCTGAAAGTGCACCAGTAATAGAACTAATCTTATTATAAGCATTACTAAAAGTACCACCACTAGAACTACTTAAATTAGAAATAGTTGAAGAAATACTATTAGTTACATTAGTAACTTGATCTTCACCTTTAAAAACAATTAAAACATCTTCACTACTAACCATAATTACTTCTTTCTTTTTCTAATTTCTCCATCTCTTCTTTTTCAAATAATAATTGTTGATGATATTTAATTATAAGAAATCTAATTTCTGGATTAAACTTGTGTTTAATAATATATGGGATACTATAACCATGATTTTGGCTTATTCGAAAATAAATTTCTCCTTGCCAACTAGTTGCTAGTTGGAAAAAGTTTCTCTTCAGATTCGTTATTTAACCCATAATAATCCATTAATTTGATAAATAATGCAATACGAGGATAAAATGGGAATTGATTTTTCCAAAATTCTTTTCTTTTTTCTATTTCACCATTAAAATCAGGAGGTGTAACTTGATAAGCTAAAAATTCATTAATCATATCTGCTTTATCAGTAATCTGAGATTCAACTAATCTTTGATTTAAATCTTCAACAACATTTTTCTCTTCTTTACTCATCTCCTCATTATTTTGAGCTTTTCTAAATGTAGTCTTTTCAGATTCAGACATATCCTTGTAAAGATCTATATGTTGTTCTGAAAATTTAATGGCTCTAGAATCTTCTAATGGTGCTATTTGAAAGTATAGGTCTTTAAATCCTTCACCATTCACATTTAAATGCATATGAATAGTTTTATTCTTATCAATATCAAAAATATTTAATAATTCTTGTTCAGTTGTAACATTTTCCTTTAATTTCTTACAAGCTTCAATAGTAGAATCTGGGTCATATTTTCTTGTATATTCTTTATACTTTCTAACAGTCTTTTTAATCTTTTTTAACTCAGTTTTTGTTACATGCTGTTTGTTTTCTATTTTAAATATTATACTTTGCTCATAGGGTGTTAATTTGTTATATGGAAGTTTTTCTATCTCTGTTGGTAGAATATTTTTTTCATAATACTTGTTAACATCCATTTGTTTTTCATTTGTTTTTTCTATTGTAATCCCCTCTCTAACTAAAAAAAAATAGGTTTTATAGTTTTATTATTTTATTTTAATCATCTATTTCATAACTTTTAAAGGTTAAAGCATTACCCTTAATTGAGCGTTCTAATCCTTTTTCAAATGTTTTACCTAAATCAGATATGCTACAATTATAAATTGTTTCAGCCCTTTGGAATTCTCCATTACTATCTTCAAGATAACAGGTAATGCTCATATCTTGTTTTTTTAATTGATTAGTGAAATATTCATCAAAATAGGAGTAATCTGCGGCTCCTGATAATTCAAAAGTTATTTCAATATCTCCAAGATTATAACCATAAGCAAAATGACTGCTACAAGAATTCCGATATTCAACTTTCAATTTCTTTTCTATTTTACAAGATTCACATATAACCTCTCCCAGTGTTCCAACACTTACTTCTGCAAGATCATATGTTTTGATATTACCATAACTATCGTTTTCTGCCATTATACTCTCCAATTATTATTTAGGTTATTTCTTCTGCTACTGTTAAATCAGCTTCACCAATATAACAACTTACATCAATGGCTAGTGTGCTATTTACTGGAACAATTTTACCTGTAATGAATAAACTGAATGGGTTTATTTGACTTTCTATAACATTAATTTCAAAGTCTTTATGGATGTATCCATTATTATATTCATTTTCAAGGTAGGTTTCACAATCCGATTTTATATATCTTAAATTTGTTTCAGTTTCGTTACGTTTTAGTTGTGGGGAAATGATTTTGAATAATTCTCTTATTTGGTGATCCGCATTTCTTCGAGCATGTAAGAGACTGTCATTAGGTCTTTCTTCAGATTCTTCAATACTAAAAGCTGTACTTACTCCGCAGCATATACAAGGTTTTATTGGATTTATACAAACTTCGTCTCTGTTAAATATTATCCCTGCACTGAATAAAGCATCTTCTTCTTCTATACTTCGTTCTTTAAATGTTCCAGGTTCAATACTTCGATAATAGGAGTATCCTGGTTCTTCATAATAAGGTGTTAATGCTATATTTGCTATTGTTCTTCCAAAATATTCTTCTTCAACTAAGTAGATTCTTGACTTTTGAATATATGTTTCCTGTTTAGGATCAGTATATTTAATAAGTGTACTATCATCTCCTGGAATTTGGAAGTATGCAATCCTTAGGTCACCAGTTGATGTTAAGTTTTTAATGAAGCTTTCTACCGTATACATAAAGCTAATATCAGTAATTCCAACAAATGCTAAAAGTGTTATATCTCGTTTTTTACTAGTAATATTAAGTGCGGTTATCCAATCTTCAATTGTTGGATTTTCCCCCATATCTATGGCATAAACATGATTTACACCTATATCTGTGGTACTGGTTTTAGAAGATTCTATAAAAAAATCTTTCAATACATTTAATAAAGGGTTAGGAGTATTATTGTTTTCTACACCTAATCCTCCACTTTCAACAGTTTTATTTGCTGTTTTATAATTTTTAAATTTTAGTAATGTATTTGCTTTGGTGGTATT
>JAEZRD010000084.1 GCA_023440975.1 Methanobacteriota archaeon
TCTTGTTCAGTTGGCATACATATTTAGATTATTTTAACATATATATAATCTTTACTATTTATGTCTTTATTGAAATCATTTTTTAAATGTTTATTTACTTCATTTTTAAATATTTATAAGTAATAAATTATATGTGTAATCGTGTACACACTTACTTACTACTTATTTTTACTTAAATTCTACTAACTCATAATAACTAAAAAACATATACAAACAAAAATTCATATTAAATATTCTAACAAAATAACAATTAATATTTAATAATTAAAACTTTTAAAAAACTAGATTTAATATTAAATTTATTACTAAAAATTTATCAAAATCTTATTATAATGGGATTTATTTACTATTTTTTCTGATTCATTAACTTTTAAGAAATTTTCATTTTTAATAAAAAAAATTAATAGTGTATATGTGTACACACTTACACACTTAATAAAGTATATATAAGGTTTCCCATAAAATTTAATAATAGCATTATGGCATGACTATGTTTTACCTAAACATTTGTGTGTTACTAATGTGGAGAAAATAAGAAAAAACAGGTATAAATTTTTCATAAAATCAGGATAAATTTCAAGACTCTAAAAACAAATTGAAACAATAATGTTATTTATAAAAATAGTATCTATACACTATTGGAACAAAAAAAAATTTAGAAGATTTTATACATTGTTTTTTCAGAATTTGGAGGAATAATGAGATCTAGAAACGAAGCAGTAATAGTATTATTACTCATCTGTTCACTTATTGCATTCGGATTAGGTACAGGAGTAGGGATAACAACCGGAATTAACGGTAACAGCCAAACTGTTCAAGACCAAAATCATCAAATAGCAGTTAATGGTGGTAATAACACTACTGCAGGCGATATAAATTCATCAGATGAATTAAACGGTCAAAATGTACAATTAAGTAATAGTGGTTAGTACTTCGAATAGATAAAAATCTCACTATTATAAAAACACATAATAAAAAAAACTGAAAATAATTCTACTAAAAAAAAAGTTTAACAATACTTTGAAACCCCCACAATTCAAAATATTAAAACTCACATTATTTTTTTAGATAGTTTATCCACAATTAATCTAAATGTTTTTTATAAAAAAAACAGAATATTATTAAATATCTACACAAAAAGAAAAAAAATTATATTATCCCACATTTTATAAAAATAAAACTTTTTTAAGATAATTAAAAATATTCTAAAAAAAACATAAAAAAAATTAAAAGATAAACTGAATTATTAACAATTTTTTTAAATATGAAAGAAAATTTCGTTTCTACTTTTTTATTCCTTATAAATAAAAATCTTTTTTTAAATACAAAAATTGCTTTTTTTAACATAATCTTTTACAAAAATCTTTATATTTTAATAAATCTTAATATACTAACTAGTTAAAAAAAGACACAATTTAATAAAAAAAAATTTACAAAGGAACTAATTTTAATGACTCAAAATCAAATAAACCAAAACATAAAAAAACTAGATGGAGGAGTATGCCAAGTACAAGGCGTAGAAGCAAGTGGAGTGCAAAACGGTAAATACGGATTAGCATTAATATATGCACCAAACAGCATAGCAAATGCAGTATACACATCAAACAAAGTAGTGGCAGCACCATTAGATTACACTAGAGAAATCATAAAAGATGGGAAAATCTCAGTAATCGTTGCAAACAGTGGAAACGCAAACTGTTTTACAGGAGACCAAGGATTTAAAGACTGTAAAACCACAGCAAAACTCACATCAGAATTATTAAACATTCCAGAAGACGAAATAGCAATAGCATCCACAGGAGTAATAGGACGAAAAATGCCAATGGACATTTACACCCCACTAATAATAAATGCAGCAAGCCAACTAGAACACTCAAACCAAGGATCAAATGATGCAGCAGAAGCAATAATGACCACTGACCTATTAAAAAAAGAATACGCAGTAGAAGTCACATTAGAAAATGGTAAAAAAGTACATATTGGTGGAATGTGTAAAGGAAGCGGAATGATAGCACCAAATATGGCAACAATGATGTGCTTTTTAACAACAGATGCACTAATAGATACTAAACACATAAAAAAAGTCCTAAGCACAGCAATAAACAAAAGCTTCAACATGGTAGTAGTAGATGGAGACGAATCCACCAACGATATAGGAATACTACTTGCAAATGGAAAATCTAATCAAAAAGCAATCAAATATGATGGAACAATAGATAAAAACTTCCAAGAAGGATTAAACACAGTATGTGTTGAACTAGCTAAAATGATGGCAAGAGACGGTGAAGGAGCAACAAAATTCTTACAAGTCAATGTAACAAATGCAAAAACAGAAGAAGACGCAATAAAAGCTAGTAAAAGTGTAGTCTCATCATCACTCGTAAAATCAGCAATGTTCGGTGGAGATCCAAACTGGGGAAGAATAGTAGCAGCAGTAGGATATGCAAATGTTCACATGGATCCTGAAAACATCACAATAAGCATAGCCTCCCAAAATGATTCAGTAGATCTTGTAAGTGAAGGAGAAATCTTAGCATTCGAAGGAACACCATACCTAGAAAAAGCTGAAAAGATAGTTCAAGAAGAAAATATCTACATAAACATTAATCTTTTCCAAGGAAAAGCTTCAGCTACAGCTTATGGTTGTGATTTAACATATGATTATGTTAAAATCAATGCAGAATACACAACCTAAAAAAAAATCTTCACATTACCACTTTTTTTTAATTTGACATCCAACTACCTATTATTGGAATATTACGAGTCCAAGTACTTTCACTATAACCATAACCCTCATCATAACCTTCATCATATGCATCATCTAAAGCATACTCTTCTTGTTTATCCTGTTTATAAATCTCAACACTTTCATTTATAGTATTATGAAGAGTATCTGCACTAAACAATGAAGGAGGAGTGCTACTAATAATACTTTCAGCCTCAGGACTTATACTAGTACTATGTGGAATATATAATCTAACCATACTACCATTAGATTCAAAAATATAAACAGTATAATTTTTCATATAATTATTATAAGAATAACACACATAACAAGGATGACCACCAATATTAGTTTCTTCCAGCTTATTACAATTACCACTATCTATATCAAAACCAACCATATCTACAAAGTATTTAGAATCATTATGGACAGTAATACGGAAAACATTACTACTATCATCAGCAATATCATAAATACTAGCATCAGAATAATTAACCCATCTACCTCCCTGATAAGCAGAAGGAATATCCACACTCACATTACCCATTTGAAGATGTGACTGTTTACAATTTTCGATTTCACCAAGAGTATCTGCACTAACAACACTAATTATAGAAGTTAAACAAATTAAACTTACAACCATTATTATAAAAATAAAATAAACTTTTTTCATACTAGTTAATTCCCCTTAAATTTTATAATATAATTATTATAACTATTGAGAGTTAATATTATTTAGATTTTATTAACCCCGATTTTATTATAATAATTAAGTAGGGTTAAGTTTATATGTCTTAAAAAGTAAAATTACAATATTAAGTTTTTTATACATAGAAGCTTATTTTTTTAATTATTTTTTTATAAAAATAAAATCCCTATCAAAAAGAATGGATTATAGATTTTATTTATTATAATAACAAAAAATTTTTTATATTTAACAAAAAGGAATGATTATACATGGCAAAAGTCAAAGGAACTAATAAAAGAACCAGACCAAAAGCACACTACAAAAAACCAGGTAGTAAAAGAGGAAGAGCAGCAAAACAATCTTGGAAAAACAAAAACTAAGAAGTTTTAAACTCTTACTTAATAATCTTATTATAATATCAAATTTTATTAATAATAAGATTCTTATCAAAATTACGATTCCCAAAAAAAATAATAATAAATTTTGGGGAAAAACCACCTATTTTTTTTTATATATTAAAAAAACACCAAAAAATAAAATAAATTAATTTTAGGGAGTTAAAATATTTTGCCTAATCAAGAACATACATTATATCCAGCAAAAAATAAATCTCAACCACCTAAACGAAGAATTACCATAATAATAATTTTATTAATGGTAGTTGCAGGAATGGCAGTTTTATGGGCAGATAATATATTCACACCAACAAATACAGCAACAGTAGTTCAAAATACAACAAATACAATTGCTGACAAATCATACAACTCACAAGACACTGGAATATTAGCACCAATAATCAACTTATTCACAACAACAGATAATAAACCTGTAGTGAATTCAACATTACTTGGAACAGCTGAAGAAGGTTCCGTCTCTATTGAAGGTCCAATTGGGAATCAATCCTCAAATGTAACAATAGCATACATTATAGGACAACACCCTCGTGAATCAGATTCACACCAAGCAATAGAAGGAGCTTTAATAAATCAATCAGAAAGTCTTCATTACAAATATTACATTTACAAAATCAATGTAACAAAAGATCCTACAGATTTCACAAAAGGTAGAATGAACGGACAATTACTAGCACAACAATTCGTTGTACCGGATGTACAAAGCAAACATTATCGTTTAGTATGTGATGTACACAGTTCAAATGGATTTTACTATCAAGATCCATATATATTCACACCTGGAAGTAGTGATGCAGTAAGTAAAGAAATTGCAAATAATATTGTGAAAGCAAATAGTTGGTTATACTACTATGAACCTCCAGAGTATTCAAGTCCTAAATATTGTACAGAACCAATAGTACAAAATGGAACACCTGCAGTAATATTTGAAGCACATGGACAACCAGGTATTGGATTATCAGATCAAATAAACCAATTAGTAAAAAGTATCGATAACCTTAAATCTTAAAAGCATACATAAACACAACCATATAAATAATTAATATATGGGGAGTTAATTAGATGGAAATGCGAGAAGTAGATGGATACTGTCCAGATTGTGGAATGAACAGAATAATGGTAGTTGTAGATGATCTTGGAAACATTGAAGATGAATACTGTGCTATATGTGGATATGCTGGTGTAGGCATAGAAGTATATGAAGATGTCACTCCAAATGGGTATTAAAAAAATGATACGCCATATAAGAGACCTACCTGACGGAACAGAAGAAATCAACATCACAGGAGACTGTGACTGCACTAACTGTGGACAAGATGATGTAAATGCAATTATCGACAGTTATGGAAACTTAATAAATTACTATTGTAATATTTGCATGGAATCAGGGGTAGGTATAATAATAAATGCAAATATTCGTGAATATAAAAGAAAAAGAAATTTAGGCCAAATATAAATGGCCTATTTTTTTTTAATTATTTTTCGAAAATAAGTAAATAATGGGATTTACCTTCAGGAATATCTTCACCCACTTCATTATCTTCACTAATAAATTTAAAGCCATTATCAATGAATGCTTTTTTCATATCCTCACTATCCACTCTCATTTGATAAGGAGGTCCATGTCTAACTTCTTGTTTTTTATAATCCATTACACAAACACGACCACCAGGTTTAGTTATACGTTTAATTTCACTAAGTGCTTCATCAACCTTACGTGCAGCATTAAAATGATGATATACATTTAACATTAACATTACATCAACAGAATCATCATCTAACTCAGTTTTACTTGTAATATCTCCAAGAATAGGTATTAAATTCTCAATATCTTGTTCATCAACATCTTTATGTAAATCAATAATACTAGGTTTATACATATCCATAGCTATAACTGTAGCATCATCATTTAACATTTCAACAGCTTCCATAGCTATATGTCCATCTCCACATCCAAGATCCATAAATACTTCACTGCCCTCTAAATCTAGGCTTTCTAAAAGTTCTTTTGCATCAATAAATGTTTCACTTGAGAATCCTTGTATTCTGTGTCCATTTTTAGGAACCATATTTGGTTTTGGCATTTTTAATCACAACTTTAATTTTTTATTAATATATTTTTTATAATTATATTTTTAGTCGTTAGTATTTAATATTCATTTCGAAAAAACCCATCATCTAACATTAAGAAACTACTGTTTTAATTTTAAAAAATATTAAAAAAACAAAGAAATAAAACAACAAAAAAACAATAAAACCCTACTTTAATAAATCAAAATTTTAAAATAAACAAAACAACACCTAAAAACCTAAAAACAAAACACTAACATACACACCTACAAAGCATATTTTAACTAAAACCTATAAAAAAAATTCAAATCTAAAACTTAAAATTTTAAATAATAAATCAAACAAAATAAACAAATGATATAAAATTTATCGAATTTTAACACTAATTTAATAATTAATTCAATAAATAAAAATTTTTCAAAATAATAGATGATTATAATGCAAGAAGTTAATATTTTAATAGAAGCACTACCATACATCAAAAAATTCCACAAAAAGAAAATCATGATAAAGTATGGTGGACATGCAATGATAGATGAAATAGCAATGGCCTCAACAGCACGAGACACAGTACTACTCAAATATGTAGGAATGGAACCAATAGTAGTACACGGTGGAGGACCAGAAATCACAAGAAGCATGAACAAACTAGGAAAAGAACCAAAATTCATCAAAGGATTAAGAGTAACAGATGAAGAAACAATGGAAATCGTGAAAATGGTTCTAGTAGGAAACATAAATACCAACATAGTAAGTAAAATATGCCTACACGATGGAAAAGGAGTAGGAATCAGTGGAAAAGACAACAAACTAATCGAAGCAGGTAAAAAACTCCACAAATACCAAAATGAAGAAACCGGTGAAATAGAAGAAATCGACCTAGGATTAGTAGGAGAAATCAAAAAAATCAACCCAGATATCATAAACCTTTTCACTGCAAACAATTACATCCCAGTAGTATCACCAATAGGCATAGCAGAAAACGGAGCAACCCTAAACCTAAACGCAGATACTGTAGCCGGAGGAATAGCAAGTTCAATAGGTGCAGAAAAACTCATAATACTCACAGATGTACCTGGAGTATTAAGAGACCCTAAAGATCCATCAAGCTTAATTCAAAAAATAAAAGTAGAAGAAGTACCTGAATTAATCAAAGAAGGAATAATTACAGGCGGAATGATTCCAAAAGTCGAAACATGTGTAAAAGCAATAAATAATGGTGTTAAATCAGCACACATCATAGATGGTAGATTAAAACACTCATTACTCCTAGAAATATTCACAACCGACGGTATCGGAACCATGATATACTAAAAATTTAAAATTATTTTAAAATCTTTTTTTTTCTTATTTTTCAATCTTATCAGGAGCAAACATATTAATCAACTCCTTACGTAACAATTTCCAACCATTAACACGAGGAAGTTCTTTTGTAGAATAAATTTCACGAGGAACCTTATAACCTGCTAAATTCTCACGAGCAAAATCTAATAAACCTTCCTTATCCTCATTATCTTTCCAAATTACAGCAGCTACAGGTAATTCACCACGATGACAATCAGGAATACTGAAAACAGCTATATCCTCAACACTAGGATAATGGATAAGAGTTTCCTCAACCTCAGTAGGATAAATCTTCCAACCACTCATTACAATCATATCTTTCTTACGATCAGTAATGAACAAACGATTATCCTCATCAATATAACCAATATCCCCAGTTAAAAACCAACCTTCAGGTAAAAAACTTTCACGAGATTCTCTTTCCATATTCCAATAACCTTTAGCAACAGCAGGTCCACGTAAAGCTATTTCCCCATTCTCATAATGATCTAAAGTAATATATGGATCATTTTCATCCACAATTTTACATTCACTAAAACAAACTGGATGACCTACACTTTCAAAACGATCAGCTGCAATATAATCTTCTGGTCTAATAACTGTACCAGTTCCAATAACTATTGTTTCACTTAATCCATAAGCGTTAATAATTGGGATACTATATTCTTCTGTGAATTTTTTCCAAATTTTTTTATGTATTGGTCCACCACCACTAATAATTTCACGAACAGTATCTAATTTAGAAACATAAGAATTATCTAAGTTAGTTAAAGTATGTATAACTGGAGGCATACCTGCAAGAACAGTAACTCCTTCATTTTCAATTAATTCTAAATATTTATCGATTTGGTAACGTTCCATCATAATATATAATGCACCTGCACGTAGGGCTGAAATACCCCAACTTAAACCTACATGTGCCATTGGATAAATTCCAAGGTAAACATCATTTTGTTTAAGAGTTAAAACATCACATTCATTATGAATACTTGTAAACCAGTTTCCATGAGTTAACATACTTCCTTTTGGTCTACCAGTAGTTCCTGAAGTATATTGTAATTGACAAAGCTCATCCCAATCAGTAGTTTCTGCAGGTAAGATTTCAGCATCTCTATATTTTTCAATATCCTCAGGGACATAACTAGAGATTCCAATTTCTTCCGCTACTTCTGTTCCTTCTTCATCAGTAATTATTAATCTTGCTTCTGAGTTTTTAACCATGTATTCAATTTCATTTTTCTTATAAACTCTGTTGGTTGGTATGCTTATAGCACCAATTCTCCATAATGCAAACATGCTGAATAAGTATTCTGGTGAACTTTTTAAGTATATGAGTACACGATCTCCACGACCTATTCCTAAATCTTTCAATTTTCTTCCTAATTCTGATACGATACCTAATATTTCTCGTGAATTGTATTTAAGTTCTCTTTCTGGACAGTAAAAAACATCTTTATCCAGTCTTAAGGCATTTGCATCTAAAAATGTTGTTATGTTAAGCAAATTTTTTTCCTCCAAATTTAATTATTTTTTTCTTTTATAATATTTCTTGTAATTTTTTATTAATTTCTTCGGCTACATCCATTGTCTTGTTTGTACCACCTAAATCTGGGGTTTTCACTTTACCTTCTTTTAAGACTATGGTTGTTGCTTCTTTTAATTTTTCTGCATAGTAATCTTCATTTAAGTATTGTAGCATCATGCTTATGGTTAAAATCATACTTATTGGGTTGCTGATTCTTTGGCCTGCTATGTCTGGTGCTGAACCATGTACTGGTTCGAATAATCCATTATGCTCTCCAATATTTCCAGAAGGTGCTATTCCTAATCCTCCAACTAATCCTGCTCCTTCATCTGATAGTATGTCTCCAAAAAGGTTAGTTGTGACAATTACATCAAATCTTTGAGGATTTGTTAATAAGTACATTGCTGTTGCATCTACATAAAAGTCATTAGTTTTTATTTCTGGATAGTTTTCTGCTACTTCATAGAATATCTTTTTGAATAGTCCATCAGTTGTTTTGAGTACATTAGCTTTGTGTACACATGTGACTTTTTCTCGGTTTTCTTTTATTGCTTGTTGAAATGCTAAATCACAGATTCTTTGGCTTGCTTTTGTGGTTATTACTCTTTTTGCTGTTGCACAATCTTCTGTTGCTTCTTCTATTTGTGAGTATAATCCTTCTGAGTTTTCTCTTACTATTAAGAAGTCTACATCATCGTAGATTCCTTTTACTCCGGGGTATGATTTTATTGGTCTTAAGTTTGCATATACATCTAGTGCTTTTCTTAGTTCGATTATTGCACTTTTTTCTCCTGGTACTGAGGTTACTGCTCCAAATAGTGTTGCGTCAGTTTTTTTTGCTGAGTGTATTGTTTCATTTGGTAGGTTATTGCCTGTTTTTTGGTATAGTTTGTAGCCTGCTTCTTGGGGTTTGTATTCTATGTTTAGGTTTAGGTTGTCTAGTATGTAGAGGCCTGCTGCCATTACTTCTTTGCCTATGCCGTCTCCAGGGATTGTTGTTATTGTTTTCATTTTATTTTTTTACCTATTTTTTTTGTTTTAATTAATTTTTTTATTCTGTATGTTTAAGTATTTTGTTGTATTATAATAACACATTGTTCGTAGATTATCGAAAGGTTTAAATAGCTACATATTATATAATAATACTTAACAATCAAATACTATATTAATTTGAATAAAAAAATCCTAAAAACAAAAAGAAGGTAATCATTATGGAAAAAACAATAGAAGAACTAATTCAAGATTTAAAATCAACAGATGAATTTGTTAAAGAAGAAGCAGTAGGATTATTAGAATTCAACTCTAAAGAAGCCATAGACCCACTTATAAAAGCATTATCCGATTCAGATAAAGAAATCAGAAAAGGAGCAGCACATGTACTAGGAATAATCAAAGACCCAAAAGCAATAGACCCATTAATAAATACATTATCTGATAAAAACAAATTAGTTAGAAGAGAAGCATCAACAGCACTTTCACACATGGGTGAAGTAGCAGTAGATCCATTAATGGATACATTAAACAGTCCAGATTGGAAAGTTCGTGGAGCTGCAGTTTGGGCTTTAGGAGCAATTGGAGATTCTAGAGCTGTTACTTCAATAGAAAAATTATTAAATGATGATAAGAACTTTGTAGTTGTCGGTGCTAAATACGCATTAGATGCTATAAAAAATCCTAAAAAATAAACTTTTTAAACTATTTTTTCTCTTTTTTTTCATTTTCAACAATTTTTAGACATTTTTATAAAACAAAATATGTCGGAATGCTTTTTCCGCCATGTTTATATATTAACAAAAATAAATTAAATTTCATAGATGAATAATATATTAACAATCATCTCAAAATAAAAATATTCCTACAAAAAATCACTAAATATTATAAGAATAAATAAACATAATATTAAAACATAAAATAATAATCTATTTTTTTAATATTATACAAAAAAAACAAAAATAAAATTACGTGATTAAATGTTAACAATAGGAATACTCAATCTACAAGGCGCAGTATCAGAACACTACTCAATAACAAAAAAAGCTATCAAAAACATGAACATAAACGCAGAAGCAAAAACAGTAAGATACGCAGAAGACGTCTCAGGATGTAACGGAATAATAATCTCCGGAGGCGAATCAACAGTAATTGGGAAAATCCTATTCGAAAGAGGAATAGACCAAATAATAAAAAACGAGAAAATACCAGTCTTCGGAACATGTGCAGGAATGGTACTACTCGGCAAAAAAACAAATTACGAACAACCATTACTAGGTCTAATGGACATAGAAGTCGTAAGAAACAGTTTTGGACGACAAAAAGACTCATTTGAAACAGAACTACAAATACTAGGAGAAACCTACCCAGGAGTCTTTATAAGAGCACCAACACTCAAATCATACGACAAAACAAAAAAAGACATAAAAGTCTTATGCAAAGTAAACAACACAATAGTAGCAATACAACAAAACCACAACCTAGCAATGAGCTTCCATCCAGAATTAACAAACGATACAAGATTACATGAATACTTTATACAAGAGGTTTCAAAATGTGTGGAATAGCAGGAATAGTATACAAAGACAAAAAAATACATGAAGTTGGAAATGACATGACAAACATGCTCAACGCACTCCAACACAGAGGACCAGACTCAGCAGGATTCGCAATATACGGAGGATTAGGACTCAAAGAAGGAGAATATATCTTAAACGTCCAAGTAGATGACGATAACATGATAGATGATGTTAAAAACACAATAACATCAAAAACCCCAATATCCCAAGATCAAATAATCCCCTCTGTAGATGAAACCGTAATATACAAATGTCACATAAACCTAAACAAATTCAATCAACTCAAACCATTAATTGGTAAAGTAGACCAACTCGAAGACGTAATAGTCCTAAACGGATCACACTCATTTGAAATGATAAAAGATGTAGGATCCGTACTAGAAATTGCAGAAAGATACGACACAAGAAGCATACTCGGAACACATGCAATAGGACACACAAGATTCTCAACAGAAAGTGGAGTCGACAGATTCCACGCACACCCATTCCAAACATACATCTCAGAAGATGTAACAGTAGTACACAATGGACAAATAACAAACTACTGGAATATAAGAGACCCACTTGAACGTAAAGGACACATATTCGAAACATTCAACGACACAGAATGTTTAGTCCACTACATAGCAGATAAACTAATCACAGGATACTCCCTAGAAGAAGCACTAGAAGGAGCAGTAGAAGACATGGACGGACCATTCAGTTTCATAATAGGAACACCAAATGGTATAGGAATAGCAAAAGACAAACTAGGACTAAGACCAGGAGTAATAGCAGAAAACGATGAAAAATTCGCAATAGCCTCCGAAGAAGTAAGCCTCCGTCAAGTAATAGACACACATAATGTTGAACAAATCTTACCAGGAGAAGTAAGAGTATACGAAATATAAAAAAAATTACAAAAATTAAGGATAGATAAAATGAAGGAACAAAAAATCACAATAGACGTATCAAAACTTACTCCTCGACAAACAAATACCAAAATCCGAAATGCAATAGATAAAGATAAAATAGACACAATCATCCTAGAAAATCCAAACGCAATGCATTATCTCGTAAGCGGAATAGTAGGAGAAGGAAACATAATAATAGAAGGATCAGCAGGATACTTCGCAGGAACCATGATAGACAATCCCCACATTAAAATAAATGGAAATGCTGGATGGTTCGTAGGAGACAACATGACAAATGGAGAAGTCATAGTAGAAGGATCAGCAGGAGACGGAGCAGGTCAAGGAATCTACGGAGGAACAGTAGTAGTTCGAAAAAGTGTAGGTTCAAGAACCGGAGAAATCATGAAAAACGGAACCATCATAGTAGGAGGAGACTCTGGATTCATGTCAGGAATATTCATGATGGGAGGAAAAATAATAATCCTCGGAAACGTTGGAGAAGATGCAGCAGAATCCATAGTAAATGGAGAAATCTATGTTCTAGGAAAAATAGAAAGCCTAGGAAAAAATGCATACCAAATGAAACCAACCCCTGAAGACCTAAAAGAACTAAAAGAAACCCTAACCAAATATGATTTTAACCTACCTGATGAAGATTACGAAAAATTCAAAAAAATCATACCACACAGTAAAAGACCATTTTTCCATAAAAAGAAATAAAAAAGGAGGGAAATAAAAAATGCCATTCAATGTAATAAGAGATCCACTAATATGTAAAAGAGACTTTGAAAGACCAGGATGCTGCTGGTACATGTGTGACGACCGTGACGAAGATATCTGCGGAAAATGTTTCAGTTGTGTAAATAACTGCCCACATGATGTATATGAAATAGTGAGAGGAGAACCACAACCCTTACACCAAGCAAGATGTGTAGGATGCAGAATATGTGCCGAAATGTGCCCACACGGAGCAATAAAAGTACTAGCAATGCCAGAAGACCAAAGATTAGGTTGGAAATACCCAGACATTCTAGAAATAGAAAGAAAAACAAAAACAGCATCATACAAAATCAGAAGTACAGGTGCAACAAGAAGCCTACCAACCTTCGATGATCTAGTAATAACACCAGCACAAGTAAGCCGACCTCCACTAGATAACTACCGAGAACCATGTGGAACAGACGTAACAATCGGAGACAGATATGCTGAAAACCCATTACACATAGACACCCCAATAATGATAGGAGCAATGAGTTTCGGAGCACTAAGTAAAGAAGCAAAAATGGCACTAGCACTAGGATCAACACTAGCAGGAACAGTAGCAAACACTGGAGAAGGAGGAATGCTCCCAGAAGAAAGAGCACTATCCAGCAAACTAATCGCACAATACGCCTCAGGAAGATTCGGAGTATCCGCAGAATACCTTAACAATGCAGATGCAATAGAAATAAAAATAGGACAAGGAGCAAAAAGTGGTATGGGAGGACACTTACTAGGGGAAAAAGTAACAGCAGAAGTAAGTAAAATCAGAAAAATACCAGAAGGAGCAGATGCACTCTCACCAGCAAGACACATGGACATAGTTGGACCAGAAGATTTAAGCATGAAAATCAGCCAACTACGAGAAATCACCGATTGGCAAGTACCAATCATGGTAAAATTCGCAGCAGGAAGAGTTGCAAGTGACGTAAAAATCGCAGCAAAAGGTGGAGCAGACGCAATCGTAGTAGACGGAATGCAAGGAGGAACCGGAGCAGGACCAGACATAATCATGGAACAAGCAGGAATACCATCCCTCGCAGCTATTGTAGAAGCAGACGCAGCACTAAAAGACGCAAACCTCCGTGAAGAAGTAAGCTTAATCGCAGCAGGAGGAATAAGAACTGGTGTAGATGTCCTTAAAGCAATGGCATTAGGAGCAGACGCATGTTATGTTGCAACTGGAGCAATCGTAGCACTAGGATGCAGAGTTTGCCAAGTATGTTACAGTGGAACATGCAGAAAAGGAATAGCAACACAAGATTTAGAATTAAGACACCGTCTAGATTACAAAGAAGGTGCAAAAAATGTTGCAAACTACATAAAAGCAATGACCGATGAAGCATGCATGCTAGCACAACAAGCAGGAAACTCACACTTAGCAAAACTAGAAAAAGAAAATCTTAAAGCATTAACCTTTGAAGCATCAATGTTAACTGGTGTTCCAATGGCAGGGGAAATGGGATTATCCTCAAAAATATAAACACAATCCCCAAACCTTTTTTTTACTTTTTTTTATAACTCCTGTTGTTTACTAATACACAAATTACAAAGAGCATTATGATTATTAGACTGTTTATCTTTCACAGGGCAAAAATAATCATCACCAACCTTTAAAAGCTTTAATTTTCCAGGAAATGGTGTGCCTACAGGATGAATAGGTTCATCCTTAATAAAAGTAGTGTAAAAACTAATCAAAGTTAAAATCAACGGATATTTATCATTAGAACTACTATCCCTATATTCTTTAAACTGCTCTTTACTCAAATCAAGGTACTCATGAAATTTATCTTTATCTACACTTTCATGATAATTCTCATTATCATTTAAAATCTCTTTTATCCGTTTAAAAAAATATTTAATATAAACCTCAAGATACTCTTCACGAATATCTTTCTGCATATACTTACAATCATCACGAATAATACCAGTAGCACGCATCTCGTCAAAAACACTAATAGTTTTAGCATAATCCTTTAAAATATCCCGTAAACAGTTAACAGGTATAGGATTCTCTTTATCTAAATCTTCAAGTTCACTAAAAATTGTAATATAAACCACATCAAAAATAAATAATTATATTAATATTATAAAAAATTTTTTTCACTTACTTAATAATTAAATTATAATAATATAAAAACTATAATAATAATTATAAAATATATTATAAAAATTATTTTTTCAAAAGGAATTAAAATATCATGGTAACTATAACTAGAAAAGAAGAAATTGTATTAGAAAGAATCAGAGTCTTTGACCCAGAATTTGAAGATGGAATACCAATGAAAGTTCTTCAAGATGATTTAGACATTCATGAACATAACTTACATGATATTTTAAAAGCATTAGCAGTTAAAGAATTAGTCAAATATGAAAACAAAACTGTTAAACTAATTAATGCAGATATAGAAGTTAACTCAGTAGCTACAAAATCAGATGTTAGATCCCTAGAATTAGATCAAAAAGAAGCTAATGCACTAAAAATAATCGAAGGTATCGTAGATGATAAAAACTTAGTACCTAAATATGTTCTAGAAGGACACCTACTATACGGATCTGAAAAATTATCTAATTTTAGAATGTATCATATAATATTATCATTAGAAATCAAAGGAATACTTAAAAAGATTAAAAAAAGAGATGGAAGATACTATTTACTAGTACAAGACTAATATTTAATTTTCAATAAATTCATCTACTAATTCCCTTATCTTATTAATATTACCGGGTATGAGAATATTATGTTTAGTATTTTCAAGGAAAACAAGCTTTGAATCAGGAATTTCATTATTAATTTTAATCATCAATTCATTAGGAGTTAAACAATCATCTTTACCTCCTATAATCAATGTAGGTTGAGTAATATTCTTTAATTTATCTGTTACATCAAATTCTAATCCTGCAATTATAGATTCTTTAATACCTTCTTGATTTTTTGTAAGACACTTTTCCCTACCATGTTCTAATGCATCTTCATACTTACAAATAACATCTTCAGGAAGTACTAATGGAATCATTGCATCATAAAATTCCCCTAATCCTTTATCTAAATCACAGTAAATATCCCCAAATTGTTCTCTAAGTTCAGGACTAGTTTTAGAAAAACTACTCATTAAAATTAATTTCTCTACCATTTCAGGATGGTGAATTGTAAAGGATAAAGATATATTCCCACCCATACTAAAACCTATAAGAATGACTTTTTTAATCTTTAAATATTGGAGTAATTGATAAATATCCTCTTGAAGTTGGGGCATACTAATAGTACCATTTTTATAAGTGGTTTTACCATGTCCACGATTATCTATAGCTATTGTGGTGTAATTTTTTTCATAATAACTAGTTAAAGGTTTCCAGAAGTTTAAATCATCACTTAATCCATGAACAAAAACTATTACAGGACCTTTACCATTCTTCTCATAATTTAAATTACAGTCAGTAAGTTTTACCATAATCTTATATCTATGTTATCAACTTTTTATAAATTTTTTAGTTATCAAGTTAAAGTAATAAATTATATATAACATAATTTACTACTTAATTAATAACGAATAATACTTTTAGTAATAAAAGTTTACGAATACAAAAACAAACATGATTCTTTTTATAGCAAGGGTTTAATTATATAGAAGGTTTTAAAAAATGATGAGAATAAGTATGTCTTTACCTAAGAAACTTCTAGCAGATTTCGATGAAGTTTTAAAAGATAGAGGTTACCAATCACGGTCAAAAGGAATAAGAGACGCATTAAAAGATTATATTGTCCGATACCAATGGATGAACGAAATGGAAGGACAAAGAATAGGTGTAATAACTGTAATCTATGATCATTTCTTCACAGGTGTAATGGAAAACTTAGCAGAAATACAACACGATTTCAGGGACGAAATCAATGCAAGTATGCACATTCACATGACAAACAAATACTGTATGGAAGTAATAGTAGTAAACGGTGATGTTAACAAAATAAGAGAACTAACCGAACGAATGATGAGACTCAAAGGAGTAGATCACGTAAAACTCACAAGTACAGCAAATGGAGAAAACTTAGACCCAGATTAAATCTAAAAAAATTCTCCAACTTTTAACTTTTTTTCCAATAATACTAAAAAAAAATTCTTTTTTTTCAATAAACTTAAAAATAATACCAATTACATACCTTTTTTTCTCATAGATTAATAAAAAACCCTATTTTTTCTTTTAAACTTATTATTTTCAATAACCCCCTTTTAAGAAATATTTTTAATGTTTGATTAATATACCATAAAATATGGATTCTAAAACTAGATGTCAATGGTATTATGAATATGATGATTTAATAAAAAAAATATCACGACGAAGAATATGGGATACTTAATTCTAAAGATGATTATCTCTTTGAAATTTTAGTTTTAGTTAACTTTCAATCAGGTTTATCATGGGAAACAATTCTAAGAAAAAGAGAATATTTCAGACAAGCCTATGATAGTTTCGATATCGATAAAATAAGTAACTATAATGAAGAAAAAATAGAAGAATTAATGACAAATGAAAAAATAATAAGAAATAGAAAAAAAATTAATGCTGTTATAAATAATGCAAATGTATTTAAAACTATTCAAAATGAATATGGAAGCTTTTATAAGTATATAAAAACATTCACAAATGGTCAAATATTCCATGAGCACGATTTAACTGAATCTGAACTTTCTAAAAATCTTGCAAAAGATTTGAAAAAAAGAGGAATAAAATATATTGGTTCTATCACTATGTATTCCTATCTTCAAACTGTTGGAGTTATAAACTCCCATGAAAAAAACTGTTTTTTATACTAAAAATAGATTTTATACAAAAACCCTTTTTTAAATAAAAATTTTAATTAGAAAAAACTATGAAATTACATACAACACATTATCATTTCAACCTATTAAAAGATACAGAAAGATTATCTGCATTTTATGAAGCAATAAAAAAGAAAGGGGAAAACCCAAACCTCCCAAAAAGTTTAGCATGGGATTTAGGTTGTGGAAGTGGAATACTATCAATATTTGCAAGTAAATATTATGATAAAATTGAATCTATCGACCTAGATCCTAGAACAATCCAATGTGCAAAAGAAAACACAAAAGATTACCCTAATATCCAAATAATAAACACAGATTCAACAAAACATGATTACCAAAAAATACCTGATTTAATAATATGTGAAATGTTAGATACAGCATTAATCGAGGAAGAAGAAGTCTTAACATTTAACCAATTACATGAAAATCTAAAATCATACACAGAAATCATACCATATGGAATAATAAACAAAATTGAACCAGTTAATATGGAAGCTTCAATAATCATGTATGAAGACCTTGAATCACAACCAAAATATGAAATAATAGGAAAAAGCGAAATCTACGATAAAATCCGCTTTAAAGATTATATAAACCCCTTATTTAACAAAGATATTACATTAACAATGAGTGAAAATACAAAATTTAATGGAGTTAAAATAACAACATACACTTTACTTGATGAAAATTTAATATGTGGACCAACACCAATGCTCAATCCAGAACTATTAATACCATTAGATAAAAACATCGAAGTTAAAGTTGATGAAAAAGTCAAAATAAACTTATCCTACACAATGGGTCAAGGATTAGAAACATTAAAAATAAAAACAATAAAATAATTAGTTGGAGAGTTATATTATCACAATAACAGAACAATTAGAAGAATTCCTACAAGATTATAAAAAACTAATAATAATGGGAGTGGGAAACGAACTAAAAGCAGATGATGGATTAGGACCATACTTTATACAAATCTTAAGCCAAGATTTAAAAGATAAACCACAAATAACCCTAATAAATGCAGGTAGTGTGCCAGAAAACTTCACAGGAAAAATACGAAAAGAAAACCCAACACACATAATACTAATAGATGCAGTACTAATGGAAGAAGCTCCAGGATACACTCGCCTCATAAAAAAAGAAGAAATAAAAAACATGGGAATATCAACACACAGCATGCCTTTAAGTTACTTAATAAACTATCTAGAACTGGAAAAAACATATAGCATATGTTTTATTGGAATTCAACCAGCAGATTTAAGTCTAAAACTCGAATTAACCCCAGAAGTAAAAGAAAGTACTGAAGAATTAAAAAATAATATACTCAAACTTTTATAAAATTAAAAACTAAAACTAGTAATAGACTAAAAGAGAAAAAAAATTTTAAATTTATACTTATTCTCAATAATTTGATGATTATCATGACAAAAATATTATTTATCGGATCAAGACT
The DNA here is from genome assembly GCA_023440975.1 of Methanobacteriota archaeon. Classification (GTDB taxonomy): domain Archaea; phylum Methanobacteriota; class Methanobacteria; order Methanobacteriales; family Methanobacteriaceae; genus Methanobrevibacter_A. The sequence goes on from JAEZRD010000084.1 coordinate 19,267, forward strand.
ATTTGATGATGTAGCATACTACTGTAAAGAAAACAATATAAAAACATTAATAACAGAATCAAACAAAGAAGCTCCAAACTTAGAAGATGCAGATGAATACTTCATAGTTCCAAGAGGAATGGATGAACCAATGAATATTGCAATCCAAGAAAATGCAGATGCAATAATCCCATTAATAGGAATAGACCCACCACTTTTAAGTGTAGCAGAAATGAAAGAAAAAATTGAAAAAGAACACAATATCCCAGTACTAATCTCCAACCCAGAAACAGTAGGAATATGTGCAGATAAAATAAAAACAAAAGAATTCTTCCAAAAAAACAATATACCAACACCAAAATCAAAAATCCTACACACAATAGAAGATATTGAAGGATTCCAATACCCAGTAGTTCTAAAACAAGGAGCAGGACAAGGTGGAAAAGATATTAAAGTCTGTAAAAACAAGGAAGATATTAAAGAATACTTCGAAACCTTCAATGAAGCACTATGTGAAGAATTCATAACAGGTTCAGAAATAAGCATAGAAGTATCCTCATGGAACGGATTATACTATCCAATAGCACCAATATATAAAGGAGAAACATCACTTGAAGGAATACATCCAATAGCAAGACTAAGATCCGGACCAACAGAACTAAAAGGTTTAGATAATCAAAGAGTCATGAATTTAGCATATAAAATAGCTAAAAACTTAAAAGCAGAAGGAACAATAGATATAGATTTAATCTACTCACCTGAAGATAATGAAATATATGCCCTAGAAATTAACACTCGTGTAAGTGGAACCAGATACTTAAGCTGTGCAACAACAGCCATTAACCCATTAATAAATCTTATACGAATGGTTACAGGAGATTTCACACAAGAAAACATGGATAAATTAAGAAAAACTTATCATAGTCTAGAAATACCAGTACACAATTATGATGGTCCAGAATCCAAAAAACCATTAAAAGACTTCATAAACAGTCCATATGTAGTTCATGGTCCAAGAGGATATCAAAGATTAACAATCCGTGGTGACACAATAAAAGACTGTTATGATACAGCAAAACAATTAACTGGTAAAGATTATAAAGATTAAAATTAACTATTTTTCAATTACTTTTTTTATTATTCTTCTCAATATCCTTTATTACTTGTTAAAACTTTTTTAAACTTAATAAAATTAAAGTTAAACATAAATTAAAGCAACTAATAAAAGTTTAAATAAGATTAAATTATAAATAATACTAGTAAATTTTAATTATTTTTTTAGAAATCGTGGTAGTATGTACTTAGTAATGAATGAAACAAATATGATGATATTAGTTATGATAACATTTGTAGCTACTGTTATATCCACATTTTTCATACGAAAAGTATTGATTGATGCAGCTATAGCAGACTCTCCAATTGTTAGTGAACACAGACATAAAGCAGGAACACCTACAATGGGTGGAATAGCATTCTTATTCGCAATCCTCTTTGTCATGTCACTATTCTACAATAACAAAACAATCCTCATTGCAAGTTTCATAATGATGACTGGTGGAGTAATGGGTTTACTTGATGATTTACTTGGATTAAAAGTAAAAGAATACCAAAAAGTTGTTAAAAATGTAATAAACGAAGTAGTTCCAATAGGCATATTAAATTTAGGTCCTGGAGAAGAAGCTAGAATAACAACAAAAAAAGCAAAAGAACAATTAGAACCATTACTTGCAAGTGGAAAACTAGAACAAGTAGCAGAAATATCAATCAAATACGAACCACATGAATCAGTAAAAATCATAGCACAATTACTACCTGGACTATTCTTAGTACTAACAAGTACAGTATGGAGTCTTGGAGGATTCAGCTTAGGATTACTCGCAATACCAATAGTTATAATTGCAGTACTAGGATGTATAAATGCAGTAAACCTTATAGATGGAATGGATGGTTTAGCAGCAGGTATAATAGCAATAGCTTCATTCTGTTGTGGAATATTCTGTTTCATAAATGGGAACAATGAAGCAATAGCACCATTTGCAATATTATTTGCAATGTGTATAGGTTTCCTTGTATTCAACCATTACCCAGCAAAAATATTCATGGGAGACACCGGATCATTCATATTAGGTGCAGGATTTGCAGCAGCAGTATTAATAGCAGATATCCCATACTTTGGATTATTAGCTTTAGCTGTACCAATAGGATCAACAATAATAAGTTTAATGCATCGTGCACACATAATAACCCTACCTGTAGAACCATTACATCATGCACTTAACTATAGAGGAATAAGTGAATTAAAAATAGTTTATAGTTACTGGTTACTAACAGCAATCGCATGTATAATAGGATTACTTGTAGATTACTTCATATTCTTATAAAAAAAATCCTATATTTAATTTTAATAATTTTTTTTTATTAATAAATCTTTTTTTTAAGGGAGTAAAATTAACAATGACAAGAAATATAAACATTGAAACATTAACTGAAAAGATTAATGGAACACTCCATGGAAATAAAAACTACAAATCCCAGGAAGGTTTCACAGGAACATTCACAACACTCAACGATGCAGTAGAAGGAGACATAGTAATCAGACACTGGATTAATGGAAAAGGTGTTGAAATAGCAAACAATAAAAACATAGCTTGCATAATAACCTTACACCCTAAAGAAGACTGCTTAGAAGTTGCAGAAAAATTAAAATACCCAGTAATAGTTGTAGAAAAAATTGAAGTAGCAAATGCATATGCAATAGAATGGACAGTTAAAAACATATGCCCAAACACTAAACGCGTAGTAGTAAGTGGAACTAATGGAAAATCAACAACAAGCCACATGAC
>JAEZRD010000034.1 GCA_023440975.1 Methanobacteriota archaeon
AACTATTTCATGGCAGTATTCGATTGACTAGTGCTGGTGGTTCTATTACAGGTCAAGATGCTGATTACATTATAGTTGATGACCCATATAAAGGTTTAGATGAGGAGTTCACTCCTTCAGCTTTACAGAAAAAAATTGATTGGGCTAATCGTGTAATTGAGCAACGTATAGAACCCCACACTAAATATTGTATTTTACATACTCGGTGGAATACTAATGATTTAATTGGTTATTATCAAAGAACTCAACCTGAAGATTTCACTTTTGTTTCATATCCTGCTATTAAAGATAATAATACTCCTTTATGGAGGGAAAGATATAGTATTGAGGAATTGATGAAAAAACGTGAAAAGATTAACGAAAGATTATTCTCAAGTATTTATCAACAAAAACCTTTAGATGAAACTTCAGACTTTTTTAATTTAAATAAAATACATTTCACCCCATTACCACCTGAGGATGAGATTATTAGTAAAGTTAGAGGATGGGATATAGCTGGTAGTAGTAAATTAACTAGTGATTTTACTGCTGGTGCTCCTCTTTATTTAACTAATAATAAGAATATTCTACTTACTGATTATGTTTATGGACATTTTGGAAGTGAAAATAATCATAAAATAAGACAAACTGCAGAAATAGATGGAGCAGATATGCCTATATTAATTGAAACAGGAGTAGCTGGAGCTGGAAAATTACTTTTTAAAGAGTGGAAAACACAATTAAAAGGTTATCAAGTTTTTAAAGCTTCACCTATTACTAGTAAAACAGATCGTGCAACACCACTTGCTAATGCAATCATAGATAATAAATTCTATGTTAATATTAAGGATGATAATTTAAGAGATGCATTTATAAACGAGTTTAAATCTTTCCCTAATGGTCAACATGATGATATAGTTGATGCTGTTAGTCATGGGTACAATTGGTTAAAGCATAATAATGATTTAAATGATTATAAACCTGAAATTGCTTTTATAGAGTTATAAACAAAAATTTTTAAAAGGAAATCTTATGAGTTTTTTAAGTAAAATAAGTAGTAAAATAGCAAATAAATTGCCTAGTTTTCGCCATCCTGTAAAAAATAGTCAAATGGAAAAGTTTTTCAATGATTATGCTTGGACAATGCAAAGACGAAATAAAAGCATTGGAGTAGGTTGGAATACCTATTATAAAGCAATGCATAATGTTTGGGTAAATGCTAGTATACAAACTTATATTGATGAAATAATTAATCTTGGTTTCCTAATTAATAATCCTGAAAGCGAAGAGGTTAATACGAGTCATGTAACCTATTTAACTGGTTTATTTAATAATCCCATGGGATTAGATAGTAATGATACTTATGCAATGTATCAAAGTTTAATGTGGAGAAGTTATCTGGGATTAGGTGATGCATTTAGTGAAATCATACATGATCCAACTTATACTAATATTCCAATTGGCTTAAAACATATTCCTACAGAGTTGATGATGTGGCATGAAGATACAAGTCAATGGGGATTTAGAGGTAATGATTATCGCTTTGAAAATGATGAATTGATACATATTAAGGATGCAGATATTCGGGGAGGTGTATGGGGTGAAAGTAAAATTGACACAATAGCTAATGATATTTTACTTGAAATTCTAGGTAGACGTTACACTTTAGATATTTTAAAGAATAAAGGACTAGATCCGAGAGGAGTTTTAGAATATGATAAGGATATAAGTGATGAAGCATGGAATCGTGAAATAGCCCGTTTAACTGCAGCAGCAAAAGAACATAGTAAAGGAACATTACTTGTTAAAGGTGCTAAATATACTAGAGCTAGTACAACTAATCAGGATATGGAGTTTAATCAATTAATGCATGATGTTCGTGACAGGATTATAGCTACTTTTGGTGTTCCTCCAAGTAAAGTTTCAATAATTGAAACAGCTAATCTTGGAAGTGGTAGTGGAAACAGTCAAGATAAAAATTTTAAAAAAACATTAAAAGGTAAAGCCCGTAACTTTGAGGATGCTTATAGTAAAGCATTAGGAAGAAGTACTTTTAGTGAAGTTTTCCAATATAAAGATTTAGATATTGAAGATAAACTCATCAGAGCACAAAAAGAAGATATTCGTTTAAATAATGGTAGTTTAACAATAAATGAGGTTAGAAGTTCTTATGGTGAACCTCCAGTACCTTGGGGAAATCAACCATTAACTAATCATAATTCTTTAATAAGTGAATCTTTAATGGATATTGAACATAATAAGAAGGAATTTGTTTTAAATGATTACTGAATTTTTTATATTATTATTAATGGTTTTTTTAGTCTGTTTAGTGTTAAAAAAACCTATAGGATGAAAATAATTTTTTTTTGAGGTTTTAATGGAAAATAAGTTTAAAATCACATCTAAACTAGAGAAGAGTTTGGATGATGTTAAATTAGAGGATGATGGGTCTTTAATACTTGAAGGAATAGCAAGTACTACAAGTATGGATCTTGAAGGAGATACTATTAGTAGAGATTGTATTAATAGTATGAAAAGTCAAGCATTAAGTTGTAATATTCATGGAGACCATATGATTGGTCTTGATGATGTTATTGGAACTGTTAAAGATGTTTTAAAAAGTGATGATGATACATTAAAAGTTAAATTTATCATAATTCCAAGTATAGCTCCAATGATTAAAGAAAAACTTGATTGTGGTGTGAATCTTGGATTAAGTATTCGTGGAACTGTAGAAGATTTTAATGAAACTAGTGATGGATGGGAAATAAATAGGATTAATCTAATTGAAATCAGTCTTACAGCACTACCTGCTAATTGGGATACTATGGGAACAATTACAACAAGTAAAGGTTTAGTAATTTCTAAATGTTTAAGTGGTGCTTGTAGACAATTAAGGAAAAATAAGGAATATGAAATGGAATTGGAGGAAGAAATGACAAACAATAAAGATGAAAAAATTGAACATAGTTTAAATGAAGAAGATTTAGTGAATCTTTTTAAAGAACTCTCAGAGCCTTTAAGGGATGAAATTAAAGAAGTTGTAAAAAGTGAATTAAAACAAGAGATTAGTGAAGAAGCTAAGATTGAGATTCGTGATGAGATAACTGATGAATTACAAAATTCTATTAAAAATGACATTAGTAATGAATTAAAAGTTGATGTTGTTGATGAAGTTATTAATGAAGTTAAAGATGAATTAGTTGAATCTAAAAATGAAGATGAAAATGAGAAAGAAGAGGATGATAGTGAAATAGAAAATAATGATGAAACTATTATCGATTCAACTAAATCTTTAGATGATGAAATTAAAGAGGAAGAAATTAATGAGGATTTGATTGAAGAAGATGAAATTTTAAGTGAAGAAGATATTCCTGAAATTGAATCAAATCCAAAACATTCAGAGTTTAAAAAATATGAACATCCTCCTGAAGTTAAAGCAGATATTAATGTTAGACGTTTAACTAGAAATATTGAAAAAAATGTTGAGGAAAAGATTTTAAAGGATTTAGGGGTTAACCGTGAACCTGTAAGTGAAACTGAGAAG
>JAEZRD010000049.1 GCA_023440975.1 Methanobacteriota archaeon
CATCGGAATATACCTATTATTAAATGAATTCTCAAAACTAGAAACTAATTCCTCTTTTGTATGATAATCTTTATTTTCTATACTAAAAAGAATCCAAAACTGATAAGTTTCCATATGATTAATCTTCATATAATATCCAAAAAAGGTTTTATACTTAGTAAAATCAGTACTTGCACCATTAACAGAAGATTTAACATCTTTAGCAAGTCCAACCGCACTTTTAAAAATCATAGCACCTATAAATAAACCTACTACAGCATCAACCCAATAAAACTTAAACACTGAAAAAATTGCACCAATAATTACAGCCAAACCAACGAAAATCTGATTACGAGAATCAACAGATTGAGAAATAATAGTTAAATTATTATTCTCATGACCAACATGTCTTTGATAAATAAATAAACTAAAACTAGTACATATAGCTATTAACTCCACAACAATAACAAGAGTTACTTGAGTAATTGGAGTAAATGTATTAGTTAAAATAGCAAAAATACGATCAACAGCATTAAATATTGCAGTGAAACTAGCTACAAATAACATAAAAATAACTATAATAGTACTTATAAACTCATGATCAAATTTAATACCTAACCAAACTAGAAAAGCACTTATTGTATCCGTAATATTATCCAAACCATCAGAAAGTAAACCTACACTTCCACTAATAGCACCAGCAGATAGTTTTAGAATAGCTAAAAATGCATCTATAAAAATATTATTACGAGCTGTAGCTGAAGGATTGAAAAAATTCTTATCAATAGTATTAGACCTCTTTTCCATAGATTTAATTAAATTATCAGAAACAGACTTTCCTTTAGAAGTTAAACTATATTTACCCTCAGAAAATATAACATAATCTTCATCAACTAATCTATTAATTAAGAAACTAGTACCTATTTCCCCTTCAGGTATTTCTTTTTCTACAGAAACATTCTCATCATGTTTTATTTTATGTTTAACTGTAAATTCAATACTCTCACTTTCATCTACAATTTCTTCAATTAAAGATTCAGTTCCCTTATCTTTCCTATGATACCATACACTAGATATAAAAATGAGAAATTTATCATCTAATTCCACTGAACTCAATGGTCCTTCATCATTTAAAGCCATTAAGATGAATTTTTCAAAACTTTTTAACTTATCCCCTTTTACTTTCATGAATATTGATATAGATTTTCATAAATATAAAATTTATTCAAAATAATAAATAATTTTGAAAATAAATATAAAAAAAAGTAGAAAAAGAAGATTTTAATGAGATCGTGGTTTCCCTGGACCTTCAAAGTTAAAAAAGTAACCTGCTAATCGTATACTTACAGGCATAACAATTAATGTTACAAGGAAATAAGCTACAACCCATCTAATTGGCCAACCAATTAATAAAGCATTTAAAGGCATACTACCAAAAACATATGCAATAATTAATGGCATTAAAAATGACATAGCCAAACTTATAAAAAAGGCTACAGGATTCCAAAACCTTCCTTTTGGAGGGAAAGTAAAAAAGTATTGAGCTAATCTTAAACTAATAGGTATAACTATTAAAGTTACTAAAAAGTAGGCTAAAATCCAACGCATAATCCATTGTGCAAATAAAATATATATGGTCATTCTACCATCAGGTACTGCTACTATTAATGGCATTAAAAATGACATAAATAAACTTATAAAAAATCCCATAGGGTTCCATATTCTTTCTTTAACATTCATAATTTTAATTTTCCTATAAAAAATAATTACTAAATTAATATTTATATGCAAAATACTATTTAAATATGTTTAATATATAAAACAAGACTATATTATATATAAATTAAACCATAAAAAAAAGAGAATTAAAATCTAATCTTTAGACATAATAACCTTAACACCAAAACCAGAAACATTATCTAATAAATGTATATCTGCATTTAACTGTTCAACTAATCTTCTAATTACAATAAAACCTAAAGAATTACTAGAATTAAAATCAACATTTGAAGGCAAACCAACACCATCATCCCAAACATTTAAAAAGACTTTATCCTCTGAAGATTTTAAACTAAGATAAAAATTCCCATTATCCTTATTTGGAAAAGCATGATCTAAAACATTATATGCTAATTCATTTAAAAGAAAACTTAAAGGCATAGCTTGATCTATATCAACCAAAACATCAGATTCTATATCATAATGTCGTTTAATATACATACCCTTATTTTTATGGAAAAACCCTTCCAAAACACTAGTAAATAAGGATTTAAGATTAATCTGTGACATATTATTAGATTCATAAATCTCCTCATGAGTCAAGGCCATAGCATCCAAACGATTCTGAGCTTTATCAATCACATACTCAGGATTATCCTTATAAAAACGTGAATCTAATCTTAAAAAACTACTAATAAGTTGCAAATTATTCTTCACCCTATGATGCACTTCCTCTAATAATATTTCACGCTCATCTAAAAGGTTTTTCATTTCCTGTTCGCGTAAAATAGTATCAGTAATTTCCTGAATAAAACTTACAGTCTTAATCAATTCCCCATTTTCATCAAATTTAGAATCCATATACCATTCTAAATATTTAATTTTACCCATTGGAGTTTTTATCCTACATTTTTGATATATTTGAGGATTTTCAGAAGAAACATTCCTTATTTTCTCACTAAATTCTCCTTGAACCATTGAATCCTCAAATAAAGTAATTAAATTAACATTATCCGGATAATCCCCTGAATTAATTTCAAGAATATTATAAATTTCATCAGTCCAAGTATAATTTCCATCTTGGAAAGTTGAAATAACTATTTTACTATACTTCTGAATAGCATCAATATTCTCTTTTAACTCTAAAGCTTCCTCTTTAGCTAATGTTTCCTCAGTTACATCCTGTATCAAACCTACAATCTTAATTAAATTTTTATCTTCATCAAAAATTCCTTTAGTTTGACTAAATAAATATTTAATTTCCCCATAAACAGTTTTTACTCTATAAATTTCATTATAATCTGGATTTTCAAAGGATAAACTTGTTAATTTATCATAAATCTCTTGATCTTCAGGTATAACATGTTCTTTTATAATATCCTCATTTTTAGAGAAATCTTCAGGTTTCACACCTAAAATATTATAAATTTCTGAGGTGAAATAATATTCCCCATTTTCATAATGCCCAATAAATATTTTACTTGAACTTTGAATAACCGAAAAATTTTCTTCTAATATTAAAGCTTCCTCCTTAGCTAATGTTTCCTCAGTAACATCCTGTATAAAACCAGTACTGTATAAAAAGTTACCAGATACATCAAAATTAACAACAATTTTAAAATTTAAATATTTTAAATTTCCCTCAGTATCTTTAACTCTGAATAAACTGGAAGCCGTATTATTTTCTGGAGTAAAAGATTGCATTTTAGAATAAACTTCTTTTTTATCTTCTTCTAAAATAAAATCATCTAAAAAATTAATATTTCTTTCATAATCTTCTGGATTAAATTTAAGTATATTATAAATTTCAGAAGTCCAAGTATATTCACCATTTTTAAATGTAACTAAAGCTATTTTACTAAACTCTTCAATTGTTTCCAGATTATCCTGTAAGTTTAATACTTCATTTTTAGTTGAGAATACATCTGAAAATTCTTTAACTTCAAAAGTCCAACCAAAACGAACAGGATCACCTTGTTCATCTTTAATAAATTTTAGATTAGTTCTCAAACATTTAATATTACCCTTTTCAGTACAAACTCTGTATAAATGACTTATTTTAGGATTATCCTCAGATAAGCTTTTAATTATATTAAGTAAAGCTTTTTGATCTTCAGGTACTACATATTTTTTTAAATAATCATTGAAATTTTTAGAACAAAATTTTTCAGAACTTGTTTCTAAAATAATAGGCATTTCATCTGACCATTCTAATCCATTTTTATCACATACACTAAATGCTAAAGAGCTTACCTCCTTAGATTCTTGAAAATATTTATTAATATAATAATTTTTCTTTTCTGGATTAATAGAACCATTATTTTCTTCATTTAATAAAGTTTCATTTGTAATATCTTGTGTTGTTAAAAATAATAAATCTTCATATTTTCTACAATTTTGATGACCTTTAAAAATTAAAGTATCCTCATTATATATTTTTAAAAGAAATTCACAATTACAATCGTTTTCATAAACATTAGTGAATTTTTCAAATAATCCTAATGATTCAAAAACTGGGAAAATTTGTTTTAAATATCTGCCATGCATATATTCCGGAAAATTAGGTGTTATTAACTTCCAAAAAGATTTTTTTGAATATAAAACTAGAAAATCATCATGAATTGGTTTTAAAACAATAATATCTTCATATAAATTATCTAATATTTTAGAGAAATGTAATTTTACATTATCCTCTTTATCAGTTTCCTTAGCAAATAAATCATTTAAGCTAGGAATTGAAATTTCACTACAAAAATCACAATTTATAGCATTCAAAATAATTTTAAACATAAAACATCCCAATTCAATAAATTAATAAAGTTAATAATTATTTTAAATATTATAAGTTATATTATATAAACATTTATAAAATAACTTAAATAAAAACTGAATTTTATAAATACTAACTTAATTATAAATTTACATACCCCTATAAAAAATTCTAAAAACAAAACAATTCCATAATATTATTAATTATGTGATTTTAGATTTATAAAGCATTAAAACACTTATAAATTCTACAATTAACACTATTAGTATAATGTAATTTGTTGAAATGGCATATATTACTCCAATTAATGAGCTTCCAATTAAAAATGCAAAACCATAGACAGTATTGAAAATACCATAAGCTTTACCTCTACTATCCATTGGAACCATATCAGCAATATTAGCTTTTAAAATTGTTTCATGTATCCCCATTGTACAACCCCAGAACATAATAGCTAAAATAGCTAGAATTAGATTATTATTAAAGACTAATAATATCATGAGCACAGTCATTATTGGAATAAGATATAATATTCTATTCCCTTTTTTATCATAAACTTTACCAATAAATAATGCAAAAACACCATCTAATGCCATAGCTACTGCATAAAGAGTAGGAACCATTGCAGGACCCATAATATGATGATTTAAAAAATAATAAGAAAGAATAGGGAATGTTACAAATCCAAATACTGAGAAAAATATGAATAGCATATAATATATGAATTTACGACTCTTTAAAGATTGAAAATTACCTTCCACAATAGGTTCAGACTCCATTTTTTCAGGATTAGGATACTTAAACCTAGTATACAACACAATAATGATTAAAAATATAGTGGGAATCCATAATATTGTAAAACCTGTTTTATAAGAATTTAAATACAAAAGAACAAAAGCAAAAATTAAAGGACCTATAATCGCCCCTACTTGATCCATAGCCTCACTTAAACCAAAACCATAACCTGAACCTAAAAGTTTACTAGCATGAGAAATAAGAGTATCCTTACCTGGACTTCGAATAGCTTTACCTAAACGTTCTGAATTAATTAAAATTGCTGCAGTTTCCCAAGAATTAGTGAAAGCTAATAATGGAACACTTATTATCATCACATAACCGATGATTGTTACAATCCAACTATTATGAGTTTTATCAACAATATACCCACTTATTAATCTTACAGCATAACCTAAAAATTCACCTAAACCTGTGATAAAACCAATTATAGCCGCATCAGCCCCTAAATAAAGAAGATAATTCCCATAAATACTTCTAGCACCTTCATAAGTAGTATCACCTAAAGCACTTATTACACCAAAAAGTAAAATAAACATTAATGCTGCTCTTAATGCTGGATTTTTACGATTCATATTTTTAGATTTAAAATTCATTATTTAAATACTTAAAAAAAAAAAAATTTAAAAAAAAGGAAGAAAAAGTAAATTTAAGGTTTAGAACCAGATCCTCCTTGAACCATTATAGTTTGACCACTAATATAAGAAGCAGTATCAGATGCTAAAAATAAGCATGTTCCACCAATATCTTTCTCAGCATCACCAAAGCGACCCATAGGAATTGCTTTAACATTCTTCTCATAAGCTTCAGGGAACTCCTTCTTCCATGCTACAAGTTGATCTGTCATTACAAGTGGACATACAACATTAATATTAATATTATATTGACCCCATTCATTAGTAGCTACACGACCTAAACCTCTAATACCTTCTTTAGCAGCAGCATAAGAAGCTTGACCAGGATTTCCATTTATACCTGCACCAGAAGCAAGATTTATAATTGAACCTTCTGATTCTTTAAGATAAGGGAATGCATGTTTCATGTAAAAGAATACTGCATACAATCCAGAGTAGATTGCTAAATCAAAATCTTCTTTACTATGATCTTCAAGGTTAACACCAGATTTACTTGCTTGAGCATTATTAATTAAAACATCAATTCTTCCAAATTCATCAATTGTTTCTTTTATAACATTTTCAACTTCAGATTCAACTCCTCCATCAGCTGTTACAGCTAAAACTTTAATATCATAATCTGTTTCTAAATCTTTTTTAGATTTTTCTAAAGTTTTAAGAGTTCTTCCTGTTATTACAATATTATATCCTTCTTTTGCAAAGGCTGTGGCTATTCCATAACCTATACCTTTACCTCCACCAGTTATAATTACTACTTTAGTCATTTATTTTCACTTCTCTAAAATTTTTAAGGTAATTATTTTTTTGTAAACATTTCATATTTATACAAGTATTAAAAATATAAAAAGAAAAGTATTATATATGGGAAATAACTGCTAAAATAATACTAAAACTTATAACATTTTGTATAATTTTTTAAATAAAATTAAAAAATAAAATAAAATTTTTTGATAAGATTTTAAAAATTTTTCAATACCAAAAAAAGAAGATATTAAAGTGTATAAAATTTCTCTCACACAAGAAAATAAGACAATAACCTAAAATCAAAAAAATTGGGAAAAATATTGAAGAGTAAAAAAAAAGAATGAAAAAATAATTAAAAATTCTAATCTTTAGTAATGATATAAAGTAATAACATTGCGATTAAATCAACAGCTGTTTCAAAAAGCATATTACTAGAATAACTTAAAAACATTACATGAGGTAAGAAAGTAACATCCATCATAAAAGGCATTGTAATTACTGTTTTAAATATAAATAACACTACAAAGATTATTAGACCTAAAGTATATTTTATTTTAATTTTTTTATAACTATCATAGTATATTTTTAATAAAATAACTAATACAATTAGTAAGATTATTTTTAAAATTAATGTTAAACCAATAAAAATATTTATCATTTTTAATCACTCTTTAATTTGCTCCCAAATTTCCTCAAATTCATTATAATTGTCTTTCATTTCATCTGTTAAAAAATAGATTTTACCATACCGTTTACCTGCACATTCCACAACATTCATCTCTTCCAAAACAGATAAATGGTGATTAACAGTTTTATAATTAAGATCTAACTCATTGTGAAGCTGATTAGTATTAGAAGGACGTTCATACAATTTTTTAATAATTCTTGCACGATTATATCCTCCTTTAGTACCCAAAATAACCCATAATAATGTATTTTTCATAATTAATCAACTTCAAATCATTATATTAAATGAAATAACAATATTCTTAATAAAATTTAAAAAAAATTATTGATTAATTATGATATATATCATTCATTTATAAATAATATTTTCCTTTAAAAAAAAAATTGTAAAAAAAAATGGAATCAAAAATAGAGATATTAAAAGTTCTTTTTATTTTTATAAAAAATTAAAATTTTATGAGGTACTGTTTTTAAATTGTATATATTATGGGGATAATTGTGTTTTAATTATTTTTTTCCGTAACTAAATTTTTTTTTATTGATTCCACTTTTTTTTAAATAAAATTCTACCACATTTGTAATTAAAGATTATTGTGTTTAAATATAATATAATCATTTTAATTTACAAATTAATTTTAGTATACCTAATTAAATTAACAAAATTTTGGCGATTAAAACTATAAAGGGATTTGTTTTATATTCTTTCATATAGAGGGGGAGTGAAAGATTTAAAAGATATACTAAAATTTTTTGCATTTTACCATTCTAATAGGTTTTTTTTATTGAAAACTTTAATTGAAATTTTCTCCAAAAGAAAATATAATTTCTTTAAAGAAAAATTTTTATTAGTGAATGGTGGATTTAAATTAATTAAATCCAATTAATACTATAGTATATTGTATTTAAATAGTTATTCCAAAATTAATCACAAATATAGTGAAAATTAGGCATTTTTTATGCAAAAATTAGGGGAAGATTATGCATAAATTCAAAAAAAATTAATGGTGAAAAAAAGGTGTTAAAAAAAAATAGTAAAATAATGTTTATAATTTATAAGTTCCATTCACTTTATTATAAGCATTATTAAAATTATTTGAAGAGATTAGGGATACTGTGTTTCCTGAATCTTTATTGCTTCCGAATATTGTGGTTGATTTTTGGGAGTTACCGAATAATCCATTTATAATAGTATTTTCGATTTGATTATTATGTTCTGTGTTTATGAATTTAGTACTAGTTGTTAAGGTGTAACATCCATCTTTATTAATACTTACTTGTAGTAGGTCAATTCCAGGAGATAATATTATGTATAAATCTATATTTCCTAAGAATGTTTTTCCATTGATTTTCATACTAGATCCAGTTGTTCCAGTGTTTAAGTTAATTGATAGTGAACTATCTATGTAATTGTATAAACTTTGAGTTATACCATTATGTATTAATGTATTGTCTTTAAATATGTTAGTATTTAAGTTTATTTTTGTAACTACTTTATTGGATTGTGCACCACAGTTTAGTTGATCTATTAAGACTGGTTCATCATTAGCGTCTTCATTATTTTGATTTGATTCAATTGTTGCATAACTTATATTGGTTGATATGTTTTGTGGGTTTAATTTAGTGATATTATCATTGGAATAGATTATTACTATGTTTGTTGTGTTTGTATTATTGTTATTTTTTGTTGTAAAATTATTTAAGTTATTTGTGTTTGTGTTGTTGGTATCGATATGAGTAATTTGGTTGTTAGTTGTTATTAATGAAGAATTAGTTGTATTAGTATTGTCTGTTGCGAAGCTTGTTGGGATGACTATAATTAAAATAATAAATATGATACCAATTATGTAAAATTTACTATTTTTCACCTTTTTTCACCTTTTTTATTTTTTTTATTTTTTAAAGTGTAATTATGTTTTTTCAATTATTATTTAAGGTTTTTATACTATTTAAAGTTTTAAAAAAAATTAAATGAACATAATAGTAAGTTTTTAGAGTTATATTTGAATGTTTGTCTATTTTATTTTTAAATAAATGTTATGTAAAAAATATTTGACATGATTTATTAAATAATTTTCAAAAAAATTGTAAAAAATATATTACACAATAAATTGTAAAAAAAAGAAAAAAAGAAAAAAATTAAATTAAAAAAAAATATATTTATCCAAATTAAACTGAATAAGCTAAATTAGATCCACTATAAAAATTAGTACCACTATAAATACAATTTATACTATAATGACCATTTTTAACTAAATTTACAGGTAAAGTAAAACGACCATTCTTATTAGTAGTAACCTTATAAACTTTAGTTAAACCAGTAGCTTTATTAGTAACATGAATAGACACAACTTTATTAGCTAAATACTTACCAGAGTAAGTTTTTAAAATTCCATTAAATTTATGACCATTTAATCCATTTAAATATTTATAATCATAAACTAAATAAGTTTGAGTCTTATTTAAAGAACTATTTGAAACAAGAATATGATTAACATTTTCAGTTGTAAAAACTTTAGTAAAATTAACATATTTAGTTTTTAAATCAGTTTTTACTAAATAAGCACCAGGGGATAAATTTATAGGTAAATTAAAAGTACCATTAGTGATTGTTGCATTATAAACTTTACTTTTACCATCACTTAAACGAGTAATGTTCAAACTAACTGTACTAGTACTATTAGCAACTTTAGATATATTTCCTGTGAAAGTTTTGTTATCTCCATAATTTTTAGTAAAATGTGAAGTATTTAATATTACATTTTTATGTGATAAACTTTTTGGATTAACAGTGTGTTCTTGATATAAGATTGGTTCACCATTTTCATCAGTAATATTAGAAACATTATTATAAACATCAAAACCATCAAAAGTACTGTTATCCTCAACTATTGGACTTACATCGTAAACTAAAGGTTCACCATTATCATCAACTTCTGATGAATTATTTGTGTATATGTCAAAATAATTGAAAGTATCATTATCATTAGTTACTAATCCAGAATCATAGAGTATAGGTTCACCATTATCATCAGTAGTAGTTGCATTATCATAGATATCGAAACCATCGAAAGTACTGTTATCATCAACTATGGATCCGGAATCTTGATTGATGGAATCTGTTGTTACTGGAATTGTAGTAGTATCATTGGTGGTTATTGGTGAATTGGTGGTGTTATTATCTGCTGCGAAACTTGCAGGGATAGCTATCATTAGAACTATGTATAAGGCACCAATTAGTAAATATTTTCCATTTTTCATATTTTTTCATCTCCTTTATTTTTTTTATGGAAAAATTTTCAAATACGCTTATTAAAAAATTCTAATTTTGGTTATAATTTTTTACGTATTCAATTATGTTATTGGATTGTTAAACTATTTAAATGTTTTTGTATATTTTATATGAACAATATTATAATAAAATTTTTAATATTTGAATTTTATTTATATATTATTTAAAAAAATTAGTAGTGTCAAAAATATATTACATAAATAGTTAAAAACTTTTCAAAAAAAATGTAAAAAATATATTACAAAAAATAGGAAAAAAATAAAAGAAAAAATTTAAAGTATTCCCACAGCCTCAAACATAGATTGAAGACCTAAAATAAATATAGCTAATCCACCAATAAACTCAATATAATCAGCATACTTAATAGCTACCTTAGTACCAAAAGTACCTAAAGCTAACCAAATAATAACCATAAGTAAACTCAAACCACCAAGAATCCATGGATTTACTAAAGCTACAGCACCTTGAGAAGCCAAAACAAGGTTCTCAATATTTCCAAATATGATTAAACCTAAAAAAGGACCATAATCTTTCATAGACATTCTATTGATCCCCCTTTCTCTTATTATTTACAGCTTGTATCATTGCTTGAAGACCTAAAATAAATATAGCTAGACCCCCAATAAATTCAATAACATTAGCATACTGCATACACATATCTGTAGCAAGTGTACCTATAAGTAACCATATTATTACCATTGCTATACTTAATAATGCAAGTACCTTTAAATTAATTTCAGGTTTATTATTATGTGCCACTACTCCTTGAGATGCTAGAATAAGATTTTCTATATTCCCAAAAAAGATTAATGCAAAAAATGGCAAGTATTCCTCTAAAAACATTCTCACAAACACCTTCTAAAATTTATTTTTACATTATTATAAGCTTAAAACTTAAATTTTTAAAAGTTTTATTAAATAGATTTATTTATATAAAACATTCAGAGTAAATATATAATTTTGTTCATATATAAATTTAACTCATTAATAATTACAAGAATAAACTAATGTATTTTAGATTAATATAAGTTTAAATTAGTCTATTTAATTTTTAAATAATTTATATAAATTTTTTATAGTTTATTTTCTATTATATTAATTTTTTATATCAAATAAGGAATTGAACTTCCGTATAAATTATGAACATAATTACAATAAAATTAAATAAAATTATAATTAAATATAATTTAAAAAAATAAAATATACAAAACACACTTAAAAACAAATAAAAATGAAGATTCCAAAATAAAAAAAGAAAAAAAGAAAAATTAAAAATTATTAGCAGAAAAAAGAGCATGCTCA
>JAEZRD010000090.1 GCA_023440975.1 Methanobacteriota archaeon
CCATAAGTGTAAGCTTGATAATTGCCCTTTCCATTCGCTTAATTGACCTTGCCATTCAGTGAATAAAACATCAGATTTATCTTTTTTAAATATTAATTGACTTCTTGGATTTAATTTATTCTCTAAATTAGTTAAACTATTAATAAACTTCTTTCCTGCATGCAAATAAGGTTGCATATTATCAAAAGCATTAATTTCATACAAATCATTTTTTAACACTTCTATAGTGCGTTCTGAAAATGTACCATTAGCAAGTAATAAATCAAAATCTCTCATCCATTCTTCTACAACTATTAAGTTTTTATATGGTTCTTTAACATCCCATAATTTACCGAAATATCTTTTTCCAGCTTCTTCATATTTACTTAGTATTAATCTAGCTTCAAGATACATTTTTAGTCTTTTTAAATCACGAACAGCAATATTATTAGAAGGAACATCACTTTTATAAATTGTTTTAAGTTGATTTTTAAAATTATTCCCACTAAATAATCTGAATTTTTTATGATTTTCTTCTTCAATTTGTGAAATAAGAGAGTCTAAATCAATGTTTAATACATTTTCATTAAATTTATTCATTATTCCAATTGTATCTTGATAATTTTTAACAGCTTCAATTAACTCTTTAGCTTTACGTGGAGAACTAATCCATTCAAAGTTTCCAATTATATCTGGATCTATTAATTCAGTGTTTCTAGTATCTAAAACTTTAAGAGCTTCTATACTTCTTTTATATTCTTTTAAGCTTGTTGGAACTTTAATTCCATAAATATCATTAACAGTACCTGCTTCAATAAGGAAATTATCTAAAGAATCAAGTGTATCATCAATCATGAACTCTATTTCACGTAAATCTTGTGGAAGCAAACTTTTTGGGTTTGTTAAATTCCAAGGATTGTCTTTAGTTATAGTAGAGCGTAATTCTGCAAGACTTTCAAGTGAAATTATCATATCATCTAAATCTTTCATTTTTAATTGTTCACTGTTTGAAAATCTTACTAATGGAAGTAATCTGCCTTTTTTAGTATAATAATCATCTGCTGATTCTTTCATACCATATAATTGAAAAGGACTTAGTTTAACTTCATATAACGGTTGATGAATCACTTCTGAGTATTCATCTAATTGTTTTCTAAGTTTTTCTAATTTACGTATGGTTCTATCAATGTTTAAATTAGATTGAGGACGGACATTAGTACTTTTTTCTAAATCTTTTAAAAGTTTTTTACGACGAGCTTTATTTGAATGTAATTCAAGAACAAATTTACCTAAACCTACATTCTCCATACGACTTTTAACTACTTCTAAAGCAGCCATCTTTTCACTAACAAACAATACGGTTTTTCCTTCAGCTAATAATTCAGCAATTAGGTTTACAATTGTTTGTGATTTACCTGTTCCTGGTGGTCCTTCAACTACTAAATTATGACCTGCTTTAACATTTTCAATTGCTGCCATTTGACTTGAATCAGCATCTAAAACGTTATACATATCTTTATATTCAAGTTGAGTATCTATATCTTCTTCAGTGAATGTGTCATCATAAATATTTTCATTAGGATCAAATATTGCTTCAATTAAAGAGTATCTATCTCTTATTTCACTGTTTTTAAATGCTTCAGGATCTAAATCATTGTACATTAAGAATTTTGTGAAACTAAAGAATCCTATTGCTACATTATCTAAAACTTCCCAATTTTTCTGACCACTTACTACTTCTTTAACTTTTCTTAAGTAGTGTTCTACTCCTTCAACATAATTTGTTTGTTGGAAGTCAGGTAATTGTATACCATCTTCTAATAGTTTAGCTTTAAGTGAAATATTTGTTTTTATTTCTTCACCTGTCCAATTTAATGTGAAGCTTTTACCTACTTTTTTTCTCTCCATTTCAACTGGTATCAATATTAATGGTGCAAGATTGTTTTGTTTAGGTTTATGTCCATCTTTCCATTTTAAAAATCCTACAGCAAGATATAAAATGTTGTATCCTTGTTCTTGAAGCATTGTTTTAGCTTGTCTATCTATGTAAAATAGTCTTTTTTGTAATTCTGATGGTGAAAGGTCAGCGCGAAGTGTACGATCTCCATCTTTGAAAATACTTAAATCAAGGGATGGGTGTTCCCATATATTTCTTATACGTGATGAGTCTTTTTCTTCTTTTTTATTTGGGGCAAAAGTCATTGTATAATCTTGTAATACTAATGTTTTGTACACATTAGTTGGTGATTGATTTGTTATTGTTAAGGTTTTATTTCTAGGTTTGAAATTTAAGAGTTGGTTACGTAGTGTTAAATCTAGTAAATTTTTCCGTAGATTATAAAATTCCTTTGCTATTTTTTTTGAAGAAGATGCCATTATTAATTCACTCTTTTAAAGCTAATTTAAATTAATTTTTATTTTTTGTGTTTTTATTAAACTGGTATCTATTTATAATTTATATTATTAATAAATTTAACCATGTAATTTTTTATTGGTTTAAAATTGAATTAATATTAAATTAGTTCTTTTTTATTAGTTTTAAAGTTTATGAATCTGTTATATAAGAAATTAATTTGATAAATTTAATTTAAAATATATAAATAATAATAATTAGTTAAATAATAATAACTGGATCAATATAATTCAACATAAAAGAAATATGACTAAACAAAAAAAACTAAAAATTATAAAGATTTATAAATAAGTTCAAATTTATATAATATCAATATTATCCCAATAATAAACTAACTATAAAAAGGAAGAATAAAAAAATGGTTGAAATAAGTGAAGAACAAAAAGAAAAAATACGAGAATATTATAAAGAAAAACTTAATGTTCCTAATTTAGAATTTGAAGCACTTAACGATAAATTCATAAACATATATAGTGATGAAATCAACTTAAATGATGTACAACCAGGCATGGAAGATTTAGAATTCATTGAAAAAATATTAAACGCAAAATTTCAAGGAATAAAAAACACCACTGGAAAATTCTATTTCAACTTCAGATTCAACGAATAATTAAATTTTAAATCTAATTTCAAAACCAGTACCACTAATATCATCTAATTTTATCAATTGACCCTCAATTTGTCGTACTAGATTATTTATTACAATCATACCTAAACTACTGCTATTATACACATCAACATCATCAGGCATGCCCACCCCATCATCAAAAAGCTTTAAAACACAATCATCATCTTGACCTTCTTTTAAAGAAACAAATAAATTCCCATATTCACCATTAGGGAATGCATATTTTATAATATTATGAACAATTTCATTAATTATAAGTCCAATAGGAATAGATTTATCAATATCCAATATTACAGAATCTAAATCCCCATTAAATTTAATATTTTCTACATTATAAAGATTAAACAAACTAATTATCTCATCTTGAATATAATTCTTCATATCCACACTTTTCAAATCATTTGAAGTGTAAATTTGATCATGAATTAAAGCCATACTATTAATACGATTAATAGTTGCAGAAATAGTTTTTTCAGGATGATCCTTATTAAAACGAGCATCAATATTCATTAAACTTAAAATAATTTGCAAATTATTTTTAACCCTATGATGAACCTCTTTAACAAGGATTTCTTTATCCTTAACTGCAACTTCTAACTGATTTAAAATATCTTTAAGCTTAATATCATATAATTTCGCTTCAGTTACATCCTGCATAAACCCATACGCATGATGTAAACCTTCATCATCATAATAAAATTTTGTATAAGTTGAAATATACTTTTCATTACCTAAATTAGAATTAACTTTAATAGTAGCATCGATTTCAGGACATCTATCAATAATTGCCTTCTTAATTGAATCAAATAATTTATCTTTCTGTTCAGAATCAACTAAATGTAACAAAGGTAACTCCTTACTAGTATTAGTATCTAAATTATGATATTCAAATATCTCATTAACTTCACTAGTCCAACTAAAACCTTTACCTCGTTCAAATGAAGCAAAAACTACTTTACTAATATTTTGAATCTTTTCTATATTTTCTTGTAACTTTTTAGCTTCATCAACTTTAATTTTTAAATCAGTAATATCCGAACAAATACATTGAACAGCAGGCCTATCCCTATAACTAACTCTTATAGCTAAAAGTTTAAACCATTTATACCCACCTAAACGATGAGTTATACGAACAATCTCTGAAAAAGCAGGGAGCTCATTATTAATAGTTTTTTGATAAGGAACAAAAAAATCAGGAGTATCCTCTGAATATGTACCATTAAAAATGAATTCTCGACCTAAAATCTGTTGTACAGAATAACCTGATAAATCAGCATAAGCTTGATTACATCTAACAAAAATTCCATCTTGAATAACAACCATAGGTGTTTCACTTAGATAGAACATATCATATTCCCCAGTATAAGTTAAATCAAAATTATCATCTTTACGAATCATATTAAATATATAATTATCAGAATTAACTAACTTACCAAAGAATGTTTTTTGAAGATAATCATCCTCAAAAAAATATAAAGTATAATTAACAGTTTCACCAGTTAAATACACTTTTCTAGCTAAATCAATAAACCCCATATCATTAAAAAATGGGAAAACTTCACCTAAAACTTGGTTTAAAAGTTCATTAGGATTATAAATACCCAAAAAATCTATAAGCGGATTTTGACAATATTTTATTTCAAAATCTTCTCCATCATTAATAGGTTTATAAAAATCAATAGAATCATCTGTAGCTTCTAAAAAATTAGTATATAATTTAGGAATTTCATATGTGTAAGGTTCACCAATATGATATAATTCTTTATCATTTTCCCAAGTGAAACTATGAATGGTTTCTGAACTTTCATCCCTAAAAACCATCTTTTTCATAAAAAAATTAACTCCTGAAAATATTTTAAAAAAAAAATTAATAAAATAAAAAAAAATTTAGTTTATAAATTATTTATTGCAGCAACAATAATTTGTATGGTCTTTTCAACATCATCCATACTAGCTACACTTACTGGAGTATGAATATAACGTGTTGGCACACTTAAAACTCCTGTTGGAATTCCTTCACGAGTAAGACTAATAGAAGTACCATCTGTAGTTCCACCATCACTTACTTCTAATTGATAGTCAATACCCTCTTTTTCTGCAGCACCAATAAGCATATCACGAATAACTTTTGGAGACATAAGACCTCTTCCACTAGCATCAATTAAAACAATACTTGGTCCTTTACCCATTTCAACAGGTGCTTCTTCAAGAGTGATTCCTGGATGATCACCACAAACTGTAGTATCAAGTGCAAAAGCATAATCTGGATTTAAACCAAAAGCAGATACTCGAGCACCTTTAAGTCCAACTTCTTCTTGAACTGTACCTACACCATAAACAGTAGCATTGGTTTTTACACGTTTAAGAACTTCCATCATCACATAACAACCTAAACGATTATCTAAAGCTTTACCCATAATGAGGTTGTTAGGGAATTCTTCAAACCAACTGTTAAAAGTAATAGGATCTCCAATAGATATCATTTTTTCTGCTTCTTCTTTGTCCTTAGCACCGATATCTATAAACATTGAATCGTATTTAATGACTTTGTTACGTTCTTCTGGTTTAGTAACATGAGGAGGTTTAGAACCTATAACTCCTACATAATCTCCTTTTTCTGAGTGAATAGTGACTGTTTGATTTAATAACATTTGATCGTTAATTCCACCAATAGTTGCAAATCGAATAAAACCTTTTTCATCGATGAATTTTACCATTAAACCTATTTCATCCATGTGTGAAGCTAACATTATAGTTGGTGCACTTTTTTTACCTTTCTTTGTGCAAATAATGTTACCCATGGTATCAGTTGTTATATCATCTGCAACATTTTTTAATTCACGTTTAATAATATTTGCAATTTTTGTTTCAAATCCAGAAATTCCTGGAGTTGTACTTAATTCTTTAACTAGTTTCATATTAGATTTCATTTAAAATTTTCCCTTCTAAAAACTTTCTTTTTATTATTATATTTTTTATTAAAATTTATGAATTTACTTTTTTATTTTTTAAAGCTTTAAAACCAACAGGTACTGTTGAGTATTTTGTACCACTTGCTGCTACAACATCTTGAATACGATTAGTAACATAACTTTTTGGTTTCCATGCTTGATCTTCATCTTGACCTACAAGGAATACTTCATCAACACTTCCACTTTCGAGTAAGTATACAAGTATGGAACTTACAGCTCCACCGTCTTGTCCTTCTATAGCTTCGGCATTTACACTCATGAGTTCAATATAATCTCCAAGTGGTTTTTCATCCATATCTAATGGAACTACAGTATCACTTAAATAAGTTCGTGGGCATGCATAATAACATGCATGACAATCTTCTCGGCATTTACCATATTTTTGTGGTTTACGATTATTAATTTCAACAATATTTTCAGGGCATACATATTCGCATGCTCCACATAATACACATCCACCAACACTTATAACATCGGCTTCTAAGTTGTTGAATTGACAAAGGTCTGCTTCTTTTTCAAAGTCTTCGTCATCTATGACTCTGTGACTTAGAACTTGACGACCTACACTTTCACGTTCATCAATGATTTTTAAGTTATTTTGTATTTTTTTATTAGAAATTCGTTGTAATAATTTTAAACCATTTTCGGTTATTGGTTTACTTTTTAAGTAACCTTTCTTTAAACAATCATCTATGATTTTTTTACCTTTTTCTGTTCGTACTATTAGTGTACTCCATCCTTTTGGAGAACCAACTGATCCTACGCTTATATCTGAATTGTTACTTGTGTAATCTGTACAGATGTTACAATTTTTTCTTGTGAAAGGTTTGGTTTTTATTATAGGTATTGAGAATTCATCTCCATAAATAAGTTTTGCTTTAAATTGGCCTTTTTCTATACGGAATTCTTTAACTTCATTCATATCAATATTGTTTTCTGCTAGAAAATCTTTTAAGTATGCATATGAAAAGTTTTCCATACAAAATAAGCCTATTTTTACATCGATTGGGGATCCTCCAGTTTTATTAGAGTATTTATTAATTTTTGTTGCTGCTATTATCTGGCAGGGTGTTCCAACCATTGCTATTTTTTCTTCAGGCATTCTATTCAACCTCTAGGTTACATTTTTTTTTTGTAATTTGATAATTATGTGTATATTTTATTTTTTTTTACCATTTCAAAAAAGATTCATTATAATATTATATTTAATATCTTTTATAAATAAAGTTTTTTATATGAGAAATAGTTGATATTTTTTAATATTTTTTAAAAACAGTTTCATAATCTTTTAAATGGTTTATATTAATGAGTTCTAGAGGGTTTTCTTCTTTTATTCCATAGAATGTGTATCCATCTGCAAATATTTTTCTTAAAATGGGGTTTAAGTTATCATTTTCTGATTTTAAGTATTGGATTAAATTTAATCGGTTTGCTGCAAATGGCATTCCTAATCCTTCTGGAGTATTTAGAAGTCCTGTTTCACGACGTCTAAGTATAGAAATAGTGTGTTGTGGGTCGTTAGAATTTAGTATATATGATAAGATATTTTTATAGGTTTTTGTTGTGACAGTTGGTTGATCTCCTGTTGCACATAAAACTATTTGAGAATTAGTATTTTTTAAACCATTTAATAATGATATTGATAAACCTACATCATGAGGATTATTCTCTACAATTTTTAATCGAGTATCGTCAATATCATTTATTGCTTCTAATATTTCAGTATTATAATATCCAAGTACTAGAATTAATTGGTCTATATCGCAGGATAATATATGGTTTAATGTTTCCATTATTACATTAGATTTTATTCCATCAGAATTTATTAAAGGAAGTGTTAACTTATTTTTTAATGGAACATTATTTTCTAATTGATCAGCTCTCATACGAGAATTTTTACCAGCTGCAGTAACAATTGCAGAAACACTCACCATAATCTTTATATCCTATCCGTGTTTATTTAAAAATTTAAATTAATTTCCTACAGTTTCTACCTGAATAGTAGTTGAATTTGTATCATTAAATGTTACATTATTAGGAATAAGCTCTTCAGCACTAGAACAAATCTTCATACCAGTACCACTACCCTCAGTCCACATAGTAATCTTTATCGGATAATCAAGAGTATTTGTAACTTTAATACCAGTAGCAGGATTATAACCGAATAATACTGCATCTTCATCAGAAGCCATACCTACAGGTAACGGAGAACCAATAGCAAGCACTGTTGAACGTAAAGTTCTAGCTGGAGGACATACACCATGAGTTGCAGTACCAGATTCTGCATCAGGTTCTACAACAGAACTGAAATGAACATCATTACGTCCAGAACCATAAGTATGAGCAGGAATTATAGTATTATTCCAAGCTTTTACAAATTGTCTAGCATTATATTCCCGATTTTCATCATTATATTGAGGGTGACTACCAAGATAAGTGTAAGAATCACTTACTTTATGATAAGTAGAATTTGGAGTAGAATAAACTAATACTGTATCTCCACCACCATGAACAAGTGAATAATTATATGCAGTTGGTAATTTTTTAACTTCATCAGGAGTCATGAAAGCTCTACCATCACTAAAGTCACCAATACCATACTCAATATTATAATGAGCTCCTACCTTAGCATAACTATACCAAGATTTTAAATCAGCAACACTAGTATACTCATGAGGAACAGTATCATTACTAATATCTGCTTCAGCAACATGTTTAATAGTTTTACCAGTTAAATTATTAACAATATCCACACCATCATTAGTTTTAACAGCTTGAGTATAAGGTTCATTATAACCCCAAATATAATCATCAGGTTCATGTACAACAATAGAATTGTTTTCTACATCCACAAAACCAGGACCATCAAAACTAGCAACAGTACCACCATCACTAACAGCACCTTTAACTACTTGAGTAGTAGGCATTGGCACAGTTCCAGAGGCAAATGAATACAATGCTCCTAAAACATCAAGATTTTCAAACCGATCCACCAAATATCCAAGATTTATAGCTGTTGGATATCTATTTATATTATTCTCATCAATCACAGTATCTCCACTATATACAGTAGAACCATTTTGGACTTTTAATAAGTTATTAACATCACCAGCACTTACGGTATTTGTATGAACTAAACTGAATGGTGCTAGAACACAGCAAATAAGTAGTAAACCAATACATACTTTAAATGCATTTCTTTTCCAAAGTTTTTTTAAACTAATTGTCTTCACTTCCTTTAAAATTTTTTTTATAAATATTTGATAAATATTATTTATTTAGAGATTTACTTATTTCTTCTAACCTTTTTTGAATTTCAATTATTGCATTTTGTCCATTTCCACCAATGAAAATAGCCTCTTCAAAACTGAATTCTGCAACAAATCCTATAATTTCATCTAAATTATTAGCTACTTCTACTCTACCATCATAACCTAAACTTTGTAAACGATATTTAGCATGATCTATTGTATCTTCTAATCCAGGGAATAATATTATTACTTCAGGATAAGATTTAACTACTTCATTTAATATATCTAGACGATCTTCTTCATTAGCTCTTGGTGTTCCTATAAATGTAGCATAGAATTCTTGTTCATCCAATATACTGCGTATTGCACTACTATTATCAGATTTTCCAATATAAATATCACATTCGTTTAAGTGTAATACTTTTAATCTTCCTTCTACTGGTTTGAAACTTTCTAATGTGTCTTTAATTATTGCTTCATCAATATCTAATTTTTCACATATTGTTGCTGCAAGTCCAGCATTAAGACGATTAAATTTTCCAAACATTTGTAATGGATATTTAGTTTCATCAAAATAGATTGTTTCATTTGCTGATAATTGGAATTCATCTTTGAATTCTTGATCTTTTGCTATAAATATTTCTTTTCCTTCAACAAATCTAACTACTTCATTTTTATAGTTTTCTATGGTTTTATGAACATTCATATGGTCATTGCCAATATTGGTTAATCCAATCATGTCAAAGTCAAAGCAATAGTTACAGAAGTCTAAGGTCATGTCGCATACTTCTATAAGCATTACATCATAATCTTGTTTTTCTGCTTCTAAAATAAGATCATAGTAACCTTCAAAGCCACCACCACCGTTTCCT
This sequence comes from Methanobacteriota archaeon, assembly GCA_023440975.1. GTDB lineage: Archaea > Methanobacteriota > Methanobacteria > Methanobacteriales > Methanobacteriaceae > Methanobrevibacter_A. Next base: position 10,116 of record JAEZRD010000090.1, read on the forward strand.
CCTATAAGGACATTTAATCCTGCTTTTTCGAGGATTTTTCGTATCATAGTGACTGTTGTGGTTTTACCGTTAGTTCCTGTTATTCCTATTGTAAATATGTTTTTATGTTTAGTTAGTATATCACAAAGAAATTTTCCTTCATTTTGGTATTTGTTTGCTAATTTGGATCCATAAATACTTGGGCTTATTGCTACAGCATCACATTTATCTATTTCTTCTTCATTAGTAAATCCTAAATCAATAATTGCGTTTTCTATTACAAAACTTAATCTGCTTTCTTTAGACAGTATATCTATGTCAACTACTGGAAGGTCTAGATTTTCTAGGTTAAGGTTTGTTGAAAGGTCAGAGGCATATACATCCCAATTATTACGTATTAATGATTCAAAGGCTTTTTTTCCTTCTACACCTAAACCTATTACTGCTGCTCTCAAAGTAATCCCTTATTTTATTATGTAAAATTTATTATTTTTTTAAATGATATTTTGAATAAAAAATCATTATTAACAATTAAATATTTAATATTATCATTTTAAATTTTTAAATTTAAAAAATTTAAATTCTAATTAACTTATTACAGTATTTAATATAAATTTTAATAAAAAATTATAAAATAGAAAATTAAATATTACTACTTACTTTTATAAATTAAAATATATAAAGTTAAGCTCATATAATATGAATATTACTATAATAACACTAATTTTAATTAATATTAACCCATAAAATCAAATAAAAAAAATTTTAAATAATACAAAAAGTTTTACTAAAAATTATATAATTAAACTCTATAAAAACAATATCGTTAGTAAATATAGAAATAAAATTTAAGAATTATAAATAAAACAACAAAAAGAATTTAAAAAAAAATAAAAAAAGATGAGAATATAATTAATTTTTTTTATGGGAGATTAATTATAATCCTCTAATTAATTAAAGTAAAAAAAAAAAATATTTTAATTACTTTTCAGCTAATAATTTCTGAAGTTTCTCCATAACTTCATCAGGATTAGCTGAATCATCATCAACTAATTCCTTTATTTTATCCATAGCCTCTTTTTTAGCTAACTCTGAATCTTTATCCTCTGTAACCTTATCATCACTAACAATTTTTTCAACAGAGCCTACTTCATTATTAGATGAGATAGATACATCAGATTTACTATTATTTTCAAGTTTAGCCATTATAGCATCATGATCAACTGCATCAGAACCAACTAAATCTTTAATTTGAGCCACAGCTTGCTTTTTAGCTAACTCTGGATCAATATGTTTAGTTTCTACAACTTCAGACTTAGATTCAACAGATTGAATAACCTTTTCACCAGTTTTAACCTCATCTTTTTGACTGTTAACAGTTACAAATTCCGGGGTAAGATTAGGCATTTTACCTTTAACATTAGTAACTGTAGATTTAGGTTTATCCTCTTTAACACTTTTAGGCTTTTCAATTTTATCTATATTAGAAGCTTTAACTTGACTAGTTTTTTGATCATCATTAATAAGATTATCAGTCTTTTTAACAGTCTCATTTTGTCTTAAGTTCTGAGTTTGTTTAATAGCAGAATTATGTCTTCTAGCACTAGCATCTAAAGATCTTCTACGTTCCATCTCTTTTTGTCTTAAAACAGCAATTTGTGCAGCTTCATCATTAGGATCAATATCATCAGGGTTTAAAACACCAATATATTTAGTTTGTTTATAAATTAAACCAATACTACGACCAGCAAACAGAATTGTATAAGGAATTACAATTAAACAAACAAGGAATAAACCAATCCAAGGTATAATACCAATAAGTATACGAATACAAGTTAATACTAATAAATATAATATGAAAAGAACAAACCATGCAAAATAGTTTCTTCGACCAATAGTTCTTATAGTACCAAATATTTTAGGAATGTTTAATCCTTCTTTGAAACTTTCCATATCAATCATTCTTGCAACACCCATAACAAATGTGTAGGCAAATATTAAAGTAACAATAAATATTAAAACATAAGTCCAAGCATAAGGTGTGTTAATTAAACCATTAATAAATCCAGTAGGTAATTCACCAGTAGAAATACCTAATACTGTGAAATAAGGATTAATAATATCAATTAATTTACCAACAGGATTAAGATTTCCAGATAATGTTAAAGATACAAATATTAAAATTAAAGGAATTATAGAATAAATAAGACCAAGAACTAAATATTTTAATCCATCAACTATATTCTCAACAAAACTAAAACTTGGAATACCTTTATTATGTCTAATAGCCCCCGCAACAACACTACAAAAGTATCCAAATATAATAATTTCTAAAACCCAAACAACTAACATTACAAATAAACTAATCGGTTTATAACTAGTAAATGTTTGAATATAACGCATAACTACTAAAAAAATACCTAAAATAAGATATTTCCACCAATCTTTTAATGGATATTCTAAACTATCCATTATTATGTCCAAAACTCCCATAAGCAAATTCAACTCCACATATCCAAATATTAATGAAATAACATTATATCTTTTATATTTAACTAAGATTCTTTATAGATTAAACCAATAGATCTAGCAGAAAACATCATAATATAAGGGCGCACAATAAAAGTGGCTAAAAAAAACCCTAATAATTGAAATCTCAAACTGTAAACATTAACTGTTAAACCTATAAACAATATTACTGTAAATTCAATAAACCATGCAATATAAAGACCAATTCCAATATCATCAATTGTATTAATAATAGTGCCTAAATCCATTCCTTTAACAACATTATTCTTATCTGCAAATCTTGCTAATCCTAAATAAAATATAAATAAGAATAATAAATTTATTATTATCGCTACAACTGCTGTAATCCCCAATGTGGATATAATATTCTTAATTAAATCTGAAGGCAATGAACTAGTATTAAGTATTACCAAAGTATTCTGAGTCATAAAATAACCCAATTGTAATATATTATGCAATAATCCAGTTGCAAATGCTACAACACCAATTAATACAATTGGAATTATACAATAAATTGATATTAATATAACTAATTCAATACCCTCTACAAAATTTTTCAACCACTCAAATTTTGGAGATTTATTCAATCCATGAATTGTATTGGATATTATACTAACATAATAACCAATAAATATAAATGATAAAACAAAACCTAAAATTAATGTTATTAATCCAAGAATTACATTTCCGTTTCCCAATAACTCTGGAGATAATGATATGAATGTTATTAGTAGCATAAAAAAGCTTAATATTAACATTTTCTTCCAGTTTCTTAACGGATAATATAATGCGTCTTTAATAATATTAAAAGATTTCATTATTTTTATCACCAATAATCATAATCCATAATAGATAATCTTAATTATATATTATTATTTTGAGTAAAAAAAGTATATATACTTTACTAATATAGAATTTAGAAACTAAACAAGAACAGATTAACAAAAAAAGTGAAAAATATATAAAAATTAATACTTTAATGAATAAAATTAGCTAAAAACCTAAAAAATAAAACCAAGCAATAAAGTTTTTTAAAAGATAAACATTATAAATATTAAAAAAAACTTAAAAAAATATTTTAAAACTTAATAACACTCAAATAAATTAATATTAATCCAAATTTTATTAAAAACATAGCAAAACAAGAATACATAAAATAATAAAATAATTAACTCTTAATAAAAAAAATAGAGAAAAAATATTTAAAATAAATTTTATTGTTCTTTATAAATTAAGCCAATAGAACGACCAAGGAACAAAATTGAAAATGGAGTTATAAATAATGCTGCAACATATAATCCAACATATGGAATAACAGTACTAATTAAACCTATAACCATACCTAAAACTGTCATAATCACAAATACTAAAATATACCAAATAATATATTTTTCCCAACCAATATTTCCAAGTGAATCCATAACACTATTAACTTTAGCCCCAGAAAATAAAGTTCCATGCTCTGCCATTCTAGCTAAAGCCATATAATAAGATAATGAAAATAAAATGAATAAACATATAGCTAAAATTCCAGTAATAGCTATACCTGTCCATATGTTAGCTAATAAATTTGAAGGTAAAGTTGCAGTTAAATTACTCATTACCGCAGAAGATGAAGTTGAGTAAGAAAATCCTGGATTAGTTAAAGTACCAGAATTAGCAATCACACCAAAAATAACAATGAAATCATCAAACACTCCAAGTATTGATGCAACAATTAATACAATTACGGTAGGTATAACAAAATAAATTATACTGATTACCCAAGTCTTTAATCCATCATAAACATTTTGAAAAGATTCTAAATGAGGAATTTCATCATGACCCTCAACAGTCACTTTAATTACACTTAAAAGATAACCTAAAAGTATTAAAGATATGAAAAAACTTATAAATGATCCAATAGACTGTATACCTGCAAAATTACTAAAATAAACTGGTAATAAAGGCATTATTGTCATTATAAGAGATAATAATCCAATTTTGAAAAATTTATTCAAATTACTTATTGGATATTGTATTGATTCTTTAATTATTTCCGTTACATTCATTATTAAAATAAACCTCCTTTTAAAAAATAGGTGAAAAAAATTAAATAAAAAAAATTATTTAAAGTTTAAATTTCTAAATATTTTCTTTGTTCATAATTAAATACTTGAACTCTGTAATCATCCCATTCTGCATATTTTAATTCTAAGAATTTAGGACCAATATGAGGACCAAGAGCATTCATTAAAAGTTCAGAATTTTCTAAACTATGATAAGCTTCCCATAAACTTGCAGGTAGAGGTTTAATACCCTCTTTTTCAAGTTCAGCTTCACTTAATTCATAAAGATTAACATCACAAGGTTCACCAGGTTCAATCTTATTTTTTACCCCATCCATACCCGCAACTAACATAGCAGTAAATGCAAGGTAAGGGTTACAAACTGGATCAGGTACACGATATTCAATACGAGTACTTTGATCACTTGTAGCAGGGACTCGAATAAGAGCAGAACGATTCTTCAATCCATAACTAATGTGGACAGGTGCTTCATAACCTGGAACTAAACGTTTATAACTATTAACAGTAGGGTTAGTTATAGCTGTAAGTGGGAATGCATGTTTTAATAATCCTCCAATAAAGTACATTGCAGTGTCAGATAAACCATATTCTGCATCTGGATCAGCAAATGCATTTTTACCTTTTTTAAATAAACTTTGATGACAATGCATACCTGAACCTTCAACACCATTAAACGGTTTAGGCATGAAAGTAACTCGATAATTATTATTGCTAAATTGTGCAATATTATCCACAATAGCTTTAATAGCTTGTTTAAATGTAATAACTGCATCAGCAGTGAGTAATGCATCATCAAATTTGAATGAAATCTCATTTTGACCTGGACCTACTTCGTGATGATTAGATTCAATCTTAAAATTTAATTCCTCAAGATTAAGAGATAATTCTCTACGGAAATCAGTACCCTTATCAGAAGGATCAACATCAAAATTACTTGCATTATCAATAGGCACAGGGTAACCAAGAGTATCTTGATCTAAAATATAAAACTCTGGTTCAGGACCAATATTATAAGTATAACCTTGTTTTTCCAAATTAGCTAAAGTATTTTTTAATAAACTACGAGGGTCTCCAGGATAAGGATGACCTTCACTTGTACATACATCACAAATAAACCGACAAGTAGCAGACTCTTCAGGTCTCCAACTTAATGGACTATAAGTGTTTATATCTGGTTTTAATAATAAATCACTACTTTCAATTCCTGCAAATCCATCTATACTAGATCCATCAAAAAGTAATCCATCATTAAATAAACCTTCCATATCTTCAGGTTTACATGGTAAAGCTATACTTTTAGGCACCCCATTAATATCAACAAATTGTAATCTTACAAATTTGATATAATCATTTTGCATTCTTTCAATCATTGCATCAATTTCTTTACTCATAAATATCTATCCTCGAATAATTAAATAATAATTTTTTTTTAATTTAAAGCTTCAAGTGCTTCAGAAACTTCTAAAACATTTTCAGCACTTAATCCTACTGCAACTTCATCATCTAAAACTTTTGCAAATTTTCTACTTCCACTACAACCAAGGGTTATATTAGCGTTTCCAGTCATAGCAGGTTCACTTACTGCATCAGCACATAAACTTTGAATACCTGCAAAATCAGCTTTAAAACGATCAGAGACATCATAAATAATCGCTTGTGATACTTTCATAGCTTGAACAGGTTTTGCAAACATAACAACCACGTCTGGAGCATAAGTTGCAGTTTCTAATGGAGCATATAAAATTCCATAGTTTCTTACATCCATTTTAGGTAAAGCGTCTATAGTAGCTTTTGCAGATTTTATGTCTTTAAATCTTCCAAGTGAAACATATTTTTCACCACTTGCAACTTTAGGAGGCATATCTTCAAGACCTAAAGCTGCGGAACCTCCTTTACACATTTGTTCATCTTTAGTTGCATAAAAAGTTTCACCATGTGATGCTTTTTTAACCATTTCACAATGTCTAGCTTTATCAGATATTTTTGGAATATTTTCTGGAATATCTGATTCTTTTAAAACAAATTTAACAGCTACAGGTTCTGAGTCTAATTCTAAAATATTTTTAAATGTTTTTGCTATTTTAACATTATTTTTTATATCATATTCAGCCATAAAATTAACTCCTTCATTATAGATTATTTTAATATTATTTTAAATTATTGTATATCTATATTTTTAAAAGTATATAATGTTAATCATTTTATTAAGTGTTTATAAAAAAAATAGTATAAAATGTTTAATAAAATATTAAAAAATATTATCAAAATTAAAAATATATTTAAATTTATTATACAAAAGAAGCTTTAAAATTTATTTAGGTGGAAATAGTATTCCTACTAAAAAAAAATTTATTAAAAAAAAACATTAAAAAATGAGAATAAAAAAATTTAATATCCCCATTTTTTAAACTAAAAAAGTGTTTATTTTCTGTTTTTACGGAAAGGTCTAATACCAACTAAAATACTTAATATTAAAAGTAATGCAAGAATTGGATTACCTGTTTTAGCCATACTAACACCATTAGATAAATTCTTTGTTCCATTTCCTGAATTTCCATAAATATTTGAAGTTACTCCATTATGGTTTGGACCATTAGGAGATAAACCTGGATGATTAGGACCAACAGGATTAGGACCAACAGGATGATGTGGAGTATGATTAGTACCATTAGTACCGTTAGTACCGTTAGTACTATTAGTAGCATTGGTTACCACAATAGTAGCACTAGCATTATTATTAGAGTAAGTAGTTTCATTATCATCACCTACAACAGTTGTAGGAAGTGTGAAATTACCAGTACTAGTTACTTGAGTAGTTAATACTAAAGTAGCAGTTTCTCCAACATTAAAGTTACCAATATACCATTCATCTGAAGTTTCATTATAATATCCTTTATTTACTACTGCTTTTAAGAATTTAATATTAGGCATAACATCACGAACAATAACACCAGTATCATTATCAGGACCATTATTTCGGATGGTTACAGTCCAAACAACAACATCTCCAACTTTTGGAGTAGTGTTACTTACAGTTTCATTAATACTTAAATCCACATAAGCAGGAATATTTACTGTAACATTTGCATGATTATTTGACATATTTGGATCATAATTTGTTCCATTTACATCTGCAAAGTTGGTTATATTTCCAGTTGTTGCAATTTTAACATTAATTGTTAAACTAACAGTTTGACCTACAGCTAAGTTTCCAATATCCCAAACACCAGTAGTACTATTATAAGCACCATTAGAAGAGTCACTGACATAAATTAATCCTTCAGGTAAGTTATCATTAACTTTAACACCAGTAGCATTATCCACACCAAGATTAGTTACAGTTATTGTGTAAGAACTGTTACTTCCATATTTAGTAGTGTTAGTTACATTTGATACTTTAGTTATGCTTAAATCAGACATTGGAGGTACTGTAATGTTTGCAGTGAAATTATTATTACTTGTGCTTGTTTCAGGTTCATTACCAGAAACATTTACAAAGTTAATAATATTTCCTGTTTTATTTACAAGTACAGTGATATTTAAACTAATAGTTTTCCCATTAGCTAAGTTTCCAATATTCCAAACACCAGTAGTACTATTATAAGCACCATTAGAATTATCTGAAACATAAATTAAACCATTAGGTAAAATTTCATAAGCTTTAACACCAGTTGCATCATAAGGACCATTATTTCCAACAACAATTGTGTAAGTTATTGTATCACCCATTTCAGGAGCAGAATTACTTACAGTTTTATTGATGAATAAGTCTGTGCTTATTACATTAATTGTAACACTAGCATGATTATTATTGTATGTAGTTTCATTTTCATTACCAGTTACATCTGCAACATTAGTGATTGCACCAATATTAACTGCTGTAACAGTAATTGTTAAACTTGTACTGTTTCCACTTGCTAAATTACCAATATTCCAAACACCAGTAGCACTATCATAATTTGTGGAATTAGTTGAAACAAAGCTTACACCATTTGGTAAAACATCATTTACTTTAACTCCAGTAGCATTATCCGGACCATTATTAGTTACAGTTATAGTGTATGTAAATTGGTTACCTGGATAAATAGTACTTATACTAGCTATTTTATTAATAGATAAGTCAGCTGTTTGATTAACAGTAATATTTACAGTTGCATTATTATTAGAAATGTTAGTATCATTACTACTAGTAGTTGTATTAACAGTGTTTGTAAAGTTTCCAGTTTTATTGACAAATACAATAATAGTTAAAGTTTCAGTTGTATTATTTCCTAAAGTTCCAACACTCCAAATTCCAGTAGTTTTATCAAAAGTACCCATTGTAGTATTGTAAGAATTTAAGATTAAACCATTTGGTAATACTTCATTTACAGTAACATTTAAAGCTTCATCAGGACCATTGTTCTTTACAACGATTGTGTAAGTTACATAGTCATTGTATGCTGGATTAGTGTTATTAACTGTTTTATTTACTTGAATATCCACATCTTTTGTAACATAATTTGTAACAGTAACATTATTGTTAGTTGTAACATTTTCAGTAGTAGTAGTTGTAACATTAGCAAAATTACTAATATTATCAACAGTAGTGTTAGCTGGAATAAAACCAGTAACAGTAATAGTAACAGATTGACCACTAATTAATGTTCCAACATTAATAGTAGCAGTAGAATCACTAACAGTTTTAGTTTCACCATTATAAGTATATGTTACATTTTCTAATAATGATGGTAAAACATCATTGACAACTACATCATATGCAGTATCAGGACCATTATTAGTAACAGTAATAGTATAAGATACATTTTGATTTGCAATAACACTAGTACTATTTGTTTTAGTGATAACTAAATCAACATTATTAACATGAACTTTAGTGTTATTAGTTGCATTATAACTAGTTTGACCATTAGGATCAAAGTAAGTTAAATTAACCACATTAGTGATATTTGCATCAGCGAGTGAAATATTATTTTCAACACCTGTTTGTAAAATAATACTTTCAACATTACCAAGATTAAGATTAGTTATAGTTATTGTAACAGTCTTATTATTTATGAATTTAACAGTCACATTACCATTAGCATAATTAGTAGTATTTGTGAAGTAAATTCCATCAGGCAAAGTATCATTAATAACAATGTTAGTTGCATTTGTTTTACTTGTACTAGTATGGAAAACAGTAATATTATAAGTGAAATTATCACCAATATTAAGATTTGTCATATTAGCAGTCTTATTAATACCAAGATTAGGTTCAACAACAGTAATAGTTACAGTTGCATTATTATTAGAAATGTTAGTATCATTACTGGAAGTAGTTACATTAACATTATTAACAATTGAACCTTTAGCACTAACTGTAACTTTAATAGTTAAAGTAACATTGGTACCATTATATATTGTACCAATATACCAAACACCAGTATCATTATTATAAGTACCGTTATTTGAAACATATTTTACTCCAGATGGTAAAAGATCATTTACAGTAACATTTAATGCAGTATTTGGACCATTGTTTTTAACAACTATTGTGTAAGTTACATTATCCATATAATTAGGATTACTATTATCCACTGTTTTTGTTACTTGAATATCAACATATTTAGTAATGTTATTTTCTACACTAGCATTATTGTTAGTTGTAACATTTTCAGTAGTAGTAGTTGTAACATTAGCAAAATTAGTAATATTATCAACAGTAGTGTTAGCTGGAATAAAACCAGTAACAGTAATAGTAACAGATTGACCATTAGTTAATGTACCTACATTAATAGTAGCAGTAGAACCACTAACAGTTTTAGTTTCACCATTATAAGTATATGTTACATTTTCTAATAATGATGGTAAAACATCATTGACAAATACATCATATGCAGTATCAGGACCATTATTCTTAACAGTAATAGTATAAGTTACATTTTTACCAGCAACAACAACAGTACTGTTAGTTTTAGTGATAACTAAATCAACATTATTAACATGGACTGTAGTGTTATTAGTTACATTTTGAGTGTTACCTGCTGGATTAGGATAGGTTACATTTACAAAGTTTGTTATATTTTTATAAGCAAGTGAGATATTATCTTCAATACCTGTTTGTAAAAGAATACTTTCAACAGTACCTAAATCTAAGCTACTTATAGTGATTGTTACAGTCTTATTATCTGTGAAATTAACAGTTATTTTACCATTAGTATAATTAGTGGTATTTGTGAAGTAAATTCCATCAGGTAAAGTATCATTAACTACAATATTTGTTGCAGCACTTGTACTTGCACTAGTATGATATACTGTAATGTTATAAGTGAAATTCTCACCAACATTAAGATTAGTCATATTAGCAGTCTTATTAACACCTAATTTTGGTTCTGCAGTTGTAATAGTTACAGTTGCATTATTATTAGAACTATTAGTATCATTACAAGTAGTTGTTACATTTACTTTGTTAATTATTGATCCTAAACTTGTTACATTTACTTGAATTGTTAAAGTAACTTCTGAACCATTATATAATGTACCAATATACCAAACACCAGTATCATTATTATAAGTACCGTTATTTGAAACATATTTTACTCCAGATGGTAAAAGATCATTTACAGTAACATTTAAAGCTGTATTTGGACCATTGTTTTTAACAGTAATAGTATAATTAATTAAACCATTATATGCTGGAGTTTTATTATCTACAGTTTTTGTTACTTGAATATCAACATATTTAGTAATGTTATTTTCTACACTAGCATTATTGTTAGTAGTATTTGTTTCGGTAGTAGTAGTTGTAACATTAGCAAAATTAGTAATATTATCAACAGTAGTGTTAGCTGGAATAAATCCAGTAACAGTAATATTAACAGATTGACCATTAGTTAATGTACCTAAAACTATGGAAGCTACATGATTTGTAACAGTTCCAGTTGTACTACCTGATTTAATTGTAACATTTTCTAATAATGTTGGTAAAAGATCATTTACAGTAACATTATATGCAGTATCAGGACCATTATTCTTAACAGTGATTGTGTAAGTCACATTTTTACCTGCAACAACAGTTGTACTATTTGTTTTATTAATAACTAAATCCACATTGATGACATGAACTTTTGTATTATTAGTTGTATTGTAAGTTCTATTACCAGTAGTATCTGTGTAAGTTAAATTTACAATATTAGTAATATTCTTACCTGCATATGCAGTGTTATTCTCAACACCTGTTTGTAAAATAATACTTTCAACACTACCTAAAGCAAGATTATCCATAGTTATTACTACAGTCTTATTATCTGTAAAATTAACTTTAACACCATTACTTGTAGTGTAATTAGTGATATTTGTGAAGTAAATTCCATCAGGTAAAGTATCTTTAATAGTAACATTGGTTGCATTAGCTCTACTTGTCTTATTATGGAAAACTGTAATGTTATAAGTGAAATTATCACCGATAGTTAAATTAGTTAAACTTGCAGTCTTATTAATACCAAGATTAGGTTCAGCAACAATAATATTTGTAGTGTTAGTGTGTCCAGTTGGAACTGTTGTCCAATTGACTTTAGCAGTGTTTGTTAAAGTTATACCATTAGTATTGGAAGTTGCATTAGTTAATATAGCTTCATAAGTTATAGTAAGGTTATTATCCATAACTTTACTTACAGTATCATTATTATCTGCATTTGTGTAGAATAAAATACTGAAAGATTTATTATCTAAACTTATAGTTGTAATATTATTTAATGTAGCAATAAAATTATCAGCAACACTAATTATTTTAATACTTCCAGGAACTAGAACCATACCAGTAGGTAAAGTATCATTGATTGTAAGATTTTGATAAGTTCCTCTAGCTAATACAACAGTAATATTAAATGTTCCATTTTCACCAATAGTTAAATTATTACCATTAGTTGTGTTAAATGAAGTATTTGTTAAAGTTTTACTAATTGTAGTTAAATCAGTGTTTAAAATTGCACTAGCATTAACAGTGTAATTAGCACGATAAGGGAAAGTATCATTCATACTATAATAATTAGCAATCACAGTATTATTGTATTTTAAACCTTCTAAAAATGCAAAATTTTTAAGGGTCATATTATATTTAATTGTAATATTTTGACCAGGAGTTAAATTTCCAGCATCAAAACTTAAAATACCATTATTAATAGTAATTATACTAGTTGTGCCATTTGGATAATATACAGTAGCGTTCCAATCTGTTTCATTGAAATCAGAATCTTCCGCAGCCATATTATCATATACTGTTACATTATAAGCAGTACTTGAACCATTATTTTTAATAATAATAGTTACATTTGAATAATCATTAATCAATGTTGTAGGATTAAATGATTTAGTTACATTAAGACTTGGTTGAGTTACAACAACAGTTGCATTTTTAGATATAGTATGATTTGCATTTCCATCATACCAATGAAGATCTGCATTATTTGTAACTGTGGTGTAATTTGTCTTATTATAAGTTGCAGTACTGTTTGAGGTTACAACTGAATATAATATTATAGTAAAGTTTTCATTAGAACTAGTTGAATAAATACTCTTAGTAAATGTAATATTAACCTTATTATTAGAAATACTTATAGTATAATCCTTTAAAAACTCAGCTAATTCAGTAGAAGTTGTATTAATAGTTAAATTAGTGTATTTAAATCCTACAGGTAATGTATCAATAATTGATAAGTTTGTTACATTTAAATTTTTTGGTAAAGTTACATTCAAATACCAAATTCCAGTTTCACCAATAGTTAAATTCTTTAAACTATTTGCAGTATCATTACTACCTTCATAACTTTTTGTAAAATTTAATGAAAGAGTTTTAACTTCTGCTGAACTATAATAATCAGTATTAGTACCATTAACATAGTTTGTAGCATTTTCACTAGTACCTGCATAATATGAAGTAATATTAGCAGTATTAACATATACAGAATTTGGAACTAAATTATCATTAAATACAACTTCATAAGTAATATTAAGATAAGTTAAACTTGGAATACTAGGTATATGAAGTCCAGTACCATTAAAGAATGATTTTTTATCATCCTCATTTAATGTGTATTCTGTTCCATTAGCATAAGTTATTTTTAAAAATCCTATTACAGTATTATTATCAGATATGTTTAAACTATTAAAGTTATCAAGTAAAGTAACATTAAAAGCTGCTCCGTGGCCAGTATTATTTACAATAATAGTATAAGTTACATTTGTACCATTAACAACAGAATTTGTAGTGTTAACTGTTTTATTAATATTTAAACTAGGATATTGAGTATAAACTTGGGAAATAGTTTGATTACTATTATAACTAAGCTCAGTATTATAATAAGATAACATCACACGATTAGTTTTATGAATACAATCAGGAACTATAGCATTAGTAGCAGTTACAGTGTATAATATTATTAAAGTACGGGTTGTACCTTTAGAATAGGTATCTCCAAACATCCATTTAATAAGATTACTTGAATCATCATATGTGAACTCTGGATTAATATTAACAGAGTTATTATCAGTTAAGATATCTGAATCACTAGTATAAGCCCAATGACCAGCTAAAGGTATTGAAACTGATGTAGTATTTGTACCATTTCCAACACTAACAATAAATTGGGTTGCATTATAAAATGGTATTGGTAAACTATCTGTAATATTTAAACCTTTTTCAGATCCACTTGGAATAGTAATATTTAACATATAAGTTACATTATCCCCAGAATGGATTAAAGTATCATTATTAGTACTATTATAATATAAAGAATTGTTTTTATAACTTGTATTACCATTAACCGCATAAATTGTCTTATTAATTGTTGGTGTAGCAACAACTAAATATGTTCCACCAGTATCGCTAATAATATTTGTAGTATTATATAAAGTACCATTCATATAAACACTATTATATATACTATCTCCACCATTAACCACATTTGTTCCATTAGTTGTAGTGTTAATGTATTTATCTTTTATAATAACACCAAATTTTAATGTACCTACGGCATATCCTGCATTAGTAGAACGACTACTATATAATCCTCCAGTAAGATTAGTAATATTCTTTACTGTATTATTAGTTAAAAATTTACCAATATTGAAGAATACATCTTGAGTACCCATATCTGTATGGTTAACTAAAGCATAACCACCATTTTCTTGAGTTAAAGTATAAGTATATGTTTGATTTTGTACAGTAATAGTTAAAATTACAGGTTGGCTTGCATTAAATACTTGTGCAGTACCATCAGTTTTAATAGTTCCAAAAACATCTAAAATTGTCATATTACCTATGTCAAAGTAATCAGATACTTGGAAATAAGCTGTATAATTAAGATTAGAATTTAAAGGAATTTCACTACCCCAACTGTAATTATCTGCATGTTTTTGGATTGCTAGGGAACGTAAAGTTACCTCTATACTACTCTTATCAGTTACATTAAGATTATTGTATGTTCCTGTAGCAGTAACATTATTAACAGTTAAGTTAGAAGCACCAGTATTATTATTTAAGATAGTTAAATTAGTTCCTTTTATGGTGTTATTATCAAATTCTGGAGCATATACATTAAACCATATGCGAACATCAGATTTAGAAGTTGTACCAGTCAAATTATCAAATTTAACAACTAAATTTCCACCAGTATAATTAATATCTGGAGAAGTAATAATAATACCATAATTTTTTAAGTTTGTTTCAGAAAAATCAGTTATATTATTTCCATTGATTACTATACTTGAAATATTTAAAAATTTCAATTGATTAGGTATAGTATCATTTACAGTGATATTATATACTGTTTTACCATTTGCAATATCCACATCCACATAGTAAGGGAATGGATAATTTATTCCTGTAGCTGTTTCCCAATCATGCACGGTTGTGTTTTTATCTACAGTCATAACTATTGGATCTATATATCCTGTTACATTTGCACCATAAACTGGTGATAACTGAGAAAGATCACTACTATTTGTATATTTAAATAGTGGGGTTGCATATATTAATTGAGTTAGTCCTACAGTTGCATTACCATTTAATAATGCTTTAATATTCATTACTGCACCGTCTGTTCCTTTAGTAAAACTTCCTAATGGATAAGATAATGTGTATAATGTATAATTAGCATAATTAGCATTATTTATAGGTGTTTTAGTATAAGGGTCGTTTACTCCTGTACCATTGGAATTGAATGTTCCTACTTTTACAATTTCTACATTGTTACCTAAGAAAGTAGCATCTGTGAGTGTTATATTACTTGGAACAAATATTTCTATGGCTGGATCCCATCCAACATCAGAATCGTTTGCAACATTAAATTTTAAGTTAAATGAAAATGATTCATTAAGGAATACTTCCATTCCTGGAGCTGAATTAATTCCAGATTCATTAGTTGTATTTACAGATAATGTAGGTTTTACATTATTGTTTGTAGTTACAGTTGCATTTTGTAATACATTTTCTGCATTTGATTGCTGATATACTGTACTTACTTCATCATTTTCAGTTGCTGTTAGAGTGTTTATGTTATTGTTTTGAGTTAATGTTGAATTATTAGTTGTTGTTATGTTATTTGTTTGGTTGTTGTTAAAATTTAATGTTGTATTTTCTGTTGCTGCGACAGCTCCTATTGTTAAGAAAATGCACAGTATTATACTTATTAGTATTATATTGTTTATTTTTTTAATTATTACACCTCCATTTAAGACTCCGAAAACAATAAATTAGAGAATGATTAAACTATTTATATGTGTACTAACTAATAACAGTTTTGTTAATTGTTCAATATTTAAAGTATTTAATGTTATTTTAAACAATTTTATTTATTATTTATTATTCAAATTAATATTAAACAGTTTTAATATATATGAATTATATTCCTTTTTAATAAAATAAAGAATAATAATAACAAAATAAAATTTTACTTAAAAAAAAATATACAAAAAATACAATTTTAAATTAAAATAAAATACTTTAATAATGGAAATATTAATAAAAAAACTTAAATTTAAATATTTTTAATCCTAAAATATATATTAAAACAAATATAACATAGTAAGTTTAGCCCTAAACTTATAAAATAAAAGAAATTAATTAATACCTTAACGAACTATTTTAAATTTTATTAAAACATTTAACAAATCTACAACAAAATGATACAAAAAGTATATATTTTAAAAGAATTATATATCAAACAATGTTTAAAACATTATAAAAAAAATTACGGGGAGGTAAAAAAAGATGGAATTTACAATAATCACAGTTGAAACAGACAAAAAACATTTACATGTTATAGTTGAAGAATTACAACCAAAAACTGTTATATTCATCAGCCCCCACGCAGAAGATCAAAAAGTTAAAGAAGCAATAAACTACTTATCCAATACATTTGGAAGACACCTACTACTTAAAAAATACAACATAGATAAATTAGATGTAGTAGAAAACACCAAAGCAATCACAGACCTAATAGATAAAGAATCCTCATTAGGAAATCAAGTAATAATCTACATAACAGAACATAGCGAATACAGTTTCTGTTTATCATACGGAGCATACTCCCGATCCAAAGACATAAAACGAATAGTTGCAGTGAATCGTAAAGGAAACATAGTAGACTTACCAGTACTCAGATATCATTTATCAACCAATAAAATCAAACTATTAAAACAATTAAACGAAAAAGAACAAACATTACAATCTCTTTCAGAAAATTTAAACTTATCCGAAGGAATGATATATCACCATATAAGAGAACTACGAAACATAAACCTAATAAAAAAAGACGAACTAGACATTACCACAGCTGGAAGATTAGCTATAATTTAAAACAAAAATATAAAGTTTTAAATAATTAGTTCACATATATAATAAAAGAAACTTAAAAAAAAGATGAATTAAAAATTTATATATGGAGATAATAATGTCACAAACACAAATTATATCATGGAATACTAATGGATTAAGAACACGATTCAAAAATGGAGAATTACAACCAATACTTGAAAAAAATCCAGACATAATACTATTTGAAGAAACAAGAACCCATTTTGAACAACTTGATTCTAAATTAAAAGAAAATGAAGATTACAATATTAACTGCATACCTGGTGAAACAAATAGATCTGCAGGTATAAGTTTATTCAGCAAAAATAGTCCAACTAGTATTAAAAAATATATTTATAAACCAAAAGATGCTCCAATTGGAAGATTTGCAAATATTAAATACCCTAATTTTAATATAATACAAGTTTATGGACCAACAGGCGCCGGAAATAAAGCTAAAATGGATGAAAAATTAGAATTCCTAGATGAAATCCTAAAATTAGCTGAAAAATTACAAAACAAAAAAATTATAATAATTGGTGACTTTAACATCGCACATGATGAAATTGACACCACAATAGCAGGTAAAAAAGCAGGATTTACTGATGCAGAACGTGAATTCTTTAATAAGCTTGAAACATATGGATACATTGACACATATCGTGAAAAAAATCCTGAAACTGTAGCTTACACTAATTGGAAAACTGCAAAAGCAAGAGAAGAAAACACTGGAAACCGATTTGATTATGCTTATGTAAGTAAATCATTAAAAGACAAAGTTGAATCTAGTGAAATCTTAAATGATATTACCTCAACTAAAAATGCACCAATACAATTAATATTAAATTTATAAAATTTTTTTCCCACCTACTTTTTTTAATAAAATAAAACAAAAAAAAGGTTTTTTATGGTTAAATTAACTTGGAAATTAAAATTAGGAATCATTCTAATTATAATAAGCATATCCATTTACACCATAACTTTTTTACTTTTTCACAACTTAAATGAGATGTTCTTCCACTTTTTATTAGAATTTGGAGTAATTCCCATAGATTTATTAATAATTACACTAATTTTTGAAGATGAACTTGAATTAAAGAAAAGTGAACATAGAACAGAAAAATTAGATATGTTAATGGGAACTTTTTATTCACAAGTTGGAAACCAATTAATGGAAACAATCTATAAACAAAATAATATGCAGAATAATATTTGTGATAACTTAAATCAAATAGTTAATTGGAATGAAAATGATTTTCAAAAGAATATTGAATTATTCTTAAACAATCCTCCAATTTTTAAAACTAAATTTAACTCTCAAAAAGATTTAGATAATTTTTTAACTGAATTAAAAATTATTTTATCTAAAAACCGTTTATTTGTAGCTGATTTAATAAATAACCCATCACTTTTTCAAAAAGAAGATTTTAGCGACATGTTATTAAACATACTTCATTTAGATGAAGAATTAAATAGAAAAAGATTAATTACTTTAACAGAAGAAGATTATAAACATTTAATGGACAATATTAGTCGCACATATAATAAAATAATTATTCAATGGATTAAATATGTTAATTTCACTTATAAGAATTATCCTTATATGAAAGAGTTGATTTTCAGAACTAATCCATTTGATAAAGATTGCACCATATATGTAAAAGAATAAAAAAAAATTATTGTTTGTTACTTTTAATTATTTCAGATAACTTTACATGAGGATTTAAAAATCTTTCATCACTTAACTCCCCTTTAATATGTAATGCTAAAGTAGGGCAGTGATGTATACATGCCATACACCATTCACAATGATGATTAAATATTGGAAAACCATCTTCTAACTGGATATTATTAACTGGACAAACCTTAGAACAGATTTCACAACTATTACAGAGTCCTTCATATAAGATATAATTTTTATCAACAATATTTAAATGATCATCATCAGTGAAATTATAATAAGGTAAAGATTCATAATCTGGAATCGGAGTATCCACATTAAAATCTTTTTTATTATAAATATAATTTTTAATTTGAGTTATTTGCTGATTTATCATTTCCTCAGTTTTAACTTGTTGTTCATAAGCCATTTCATATACTGGAAGAAAATTATCAACCATAAGAATCTTATTCAAGTAGTAATGTTTAAAACCCTTTTCTTTCAATAAATTTTCAATTATAGTCATTGCAGCTACAACTATACTACCATAAGTTAAGATTACAAAAACATAATCAGCATTAATATTTGCTTTTTTAATATATTCTTCTACAAGTCTAGGCATAGTATAATAGTAACATGGAATCACTAATCCCACAACATCATCAGCAATAGTGTATTGATTGTTTTTAATTAATTGTGGAATACTTAATAATTCTCCACCAATTTTTTTAGCTACATATAAACTATTACCCGTCCCAGTAAAATATAAAATTTTCATTACAAATCACCAAAATTTATTGTTTATTACTTTGTATTAATTCTAATAGTTTAATATTTTGGTTACGATAGTGTTCATTATTTGTTTCACCTTTATCATGAATTGCACCTCTTGGACAATTATGATAACAGCCAAAACAATATTCACAATTTTTTCCAATAACTGGACCTTCATCAGTCATTATTATATTGCCTCTTGGACATATATCCCTACATATGTTACAATTATTACAAATATTTGTATTTATGTATAAACGTACTATGTGGGATAATATAACTTTATAAATAATGTCATAACCTATTTCTATAACTTTATTTTTTAAATTTGTTGGTATGTGATATTCATTTCTTCTAAGAATGTCATTTTTAATATTTTCAATTTTTTGATCAATTAAACGATTATCATGTTTTTCTTTTTCTTTTTTAATGTCATGAATTGGTGGAAAATTATCTGTCATTAAAACAACATTAGAATAATTAACATATAATCCTTTTTTATTAAGTAATCTTTTTATTGGTTCAAGACAACCATAAAATTCTGTTCCATATGTCATTACTACAAATAGATAGTTAGCACTTATTTCCACTTTTTGTAAGTATTCTTTTACAATATTTGGCATTGTCATACAATACACAGGACAAACTATACCTACAATATCATCTTCTATGTTATACTGATTATTTTTAATTAATTGTGGAATACTTAATAGGTCACCACCAATCTTTTTGGCAACATATAAACTATTACCCGTTCCAGTAAAATATAAAATTTTCATAGTTTATTAGTTTATAATTCTTTTTTTAAAAGTTTTTTCATGAAAAAAAAGTTATTAATATAAATTTAATGAGTTTTTTAATTAGGGTATAGTCATTTCATCAAATTTATGTTTATCACAGAAAGTTTTAAAATCACATGCATTACATGTTCTTTCATCTGCTTCGGCTTTCCAAGCATGTTTTATCCCCAATCCAGTTAATTCACTTATAGTACTTTTTTCTATGTCCCCAACAACCTTATCAAACTCTTTTAAAGCATTATTTATTGATTTATTTTCAATATTCACTACTCGAACACAACGATCCATCATAAATTCACGTGATAATTTTGGATACTTTTTGTCATGATCCCATTCAAATATTAATTTTTCATCACGAGGATGATTTAATACATCAGTTTCTTCATTAATTAAATCTTCTTTTATAAGACTTAAATCTTCTTCAGATGGGACTAATTCATTTAAATAAAATATTATTCCCGCAACTACAGGTTTACTTCCCTCTTGCATTCTACGTAACCATGCATATGTTTGAATTTGCCAATTATGACGTGCCCAATTTTTACTACCATATGAAGGACGTTTCATCCCTTTATAATCTATAATAATTTCATATTCATCTGATTCATAACTTTGAATATGTTCTTTGAAGTTTTCATCTTTAAGTAAATATTGTATGATTTTATTCGAATTTTCTGAACTTTGATTGGTTTCAATAGTTTGTTCTATCTTTATACTACTTAAAACATCTATTACTCCATTTATACTGTAATAATTACTTCTACTGTACCCTTCACGGTAATCTGGCATATCTCGAATTCCTTTTAATAAAACTTCAGCATTATCTATTAATGGGAATAAATCTGGTCCTAAAACATTTATTGCTGTTTCTGCACGATTACTGTATAATAGTTTATGAGGATGTTGTGTTGATGGACATTGTGCTTGATTATTATTTGGTTTATTATAGTGACAATAATAATCTTCTGGAGGATATAATCCTCTTACTTGTAATCTTTTATCTATCATTTCTTCTAATGGTCTTATGTCACGTTTCCAATCCCATGGGAAAGGTTTATGTTCATTTGCATATTTTAAATATGCTTCTTCCATCATTCCATGAATGAATTCCCCAAACCATAATTGGACAGGTTTACTTGGAGGTAATGTTCCCTTGTTTTGATAACGGTATTGTAAGTTACATGTTAAAAAACTTAATAAATCACCAGTTAAATTGTATTCAGGCATAATAAATGCTTTGCTTCTACTTGATAATTCCATAATTAATAATCCTCCCCTAAAATTTTTTTTTAGATTAAGTATACCTCTTCAAATCCTATGTACTCCTCATCTCGGTTCCAACCTACTGCTACATTAGGTATGTTTTTATGATTGTTTTTTGACATATATCCATCAATATTTGGATATAAACCAATAAGGAGTAGTACATCTTCTGCTCGTGAGAATGCTACAAAATATAATCTTGTTAAATCATCAAAATCCCTGTCTGTTACTTTACGTTCTGATTCTCCTAGGCTACTGTAACTGCGTATTTTATCTTCTAAGTTTAAATTTTTAGATTCTTTTTTAGGGAATCTTAAAATACTAGTGCTAGCTTGGTTTTTATTAAATCGTGACCCTACATCTACAATTACTAATGGGAATTCTAGTCCTTTTGATTGATGTATACTCATTATATTTAATCGATTTTCTGGTAGAGTGTATAATAATGATTCATCAATACTCACTCCTCCATTTGCTATAGGTATAAAAATGTTCCATATTGCTTCGTTTATACTTTTTCTTTCCATTTCTCCTTTGGAATCAAATACAATATGTGCACTGAATTCATTGAAAAAACCTGTTTGACTAATTGTTTTAGTTATAGCTTCTAAGTATACAAGTCCTTCTATATCATCTTGTAATTCGGGTACCCAAGTAATTAATTTGTATGCAAGGTCCACTAAACTAACTCTTTTAGGCCACTTATCTAATTTTAATGGTACTCTAGCTTGCCAATGTTCCATGAAATCTTTAAGTGAAATTGGTTTAGTTGGTTCAGGAGACTCTTCAATATATGCAAGAGCATGTTTTCTCCATTTTTTCATATAATGGTCTGCAAGAATTGGAATTTTATGATTACCTTTCTGCACTTTAGCTCCAGGATCTATACATTCAAGCATTAAACCACAAAATGCACTAACAGCCGGAACACTCTGTAAATCTTGTCCTCTAGGATTAAAAACCTCAATAGGATTACTACCTCGAGCTAATTGTTGTTTTAAATAATAAGGGAAAAGATAACCATTACAATTTTTTTCTTTTGGAGAATAAGTTAACATGGCAATATCAGAAGGAGAACCATTTTCAGGGTCTAATTGTAAAACAATTCTATCTTTTTCATCTGCTAAATCTATATCTAATTTTCGACTATTCAACACTACATCAACATTATCACTACTAGTTCTTTTTGCAGATTCTTTGGTTAATACTCGTTTAACTTTCATATTAACCTCTTTACCATTAACTAAATTACGAATAAGTTTACTTAAATCATTAGCTAATGTTTCAGGATTATTACGAAACATCCCTAAAACTGGAATATTCTTTTTCTCACTACGCGCATATTCAATTTCAGGCTTTTCTTTTACACGAGCCTCTTGATAATGTGGATCTAATTCCACAAAATGATTACATAAATCCACAATACCTTTACTTGATCGATAATTGTTTTTTAAATTGATTTCAGTAATTTTAACTCCTAAATTTTCCTCTGCACGTTCCATATAATTTGTAAAAAGATCTACAGTTGCTCCCCTGAATCTGTATAATGATTGATCATCATCACCAACAACAGTAATATTTCCTCCATTATTTATAGCATTTTTAGCTATTTTAAAGTATATTTTCTCTTGTAAAAGGTTAGTATCCTGATATTCATCTACAAGAACAATTTTAATACCATTTAAAAAGATTTGTAACTTTTCATCATTTAATTTTTCAAGGAAACGATATTCTAACATTGGAAAATCAAGCATGTTACGTTTTTCTAATTCCATCACATAATTTTCTATACAATCTAATGCTATTTGTGCTCCTTTACTATCTTCATCTTTTCTTATATCTTCCCATTGAACAAGATCATAGTATAATCTATCTTTAATACTTAGAAGAACCTCTGCCATTTTATTTGGGTTGGTTAATATTTTTGTAGGATTATCTGAAACTTCTCCATTTACAATGCTTGTTAAGTAATTCTGTAATTCCTTATTCTGATATATATTATCTTTAAATAAACCTACATTAATCATTGCACTTCGTGTTATGAATTCTTCTATAACTATTGGTTGATTTGTTCCAGGATCCCGATGCACTCTCATTAATTCCTCGGACACACTATCAAGTGTTCCTGTTAATACTTGATTTAAATCTAAACGGAATAATTTACGTAAATCATCTTCATCAGAGACAATATGATCATTAAGTATTACATCTTTGATTTCTTGACCCCAACTAAGCATACGTGATGTTAATTCATCTGCTGCTTTTTTAGTGAAAGTGGTTGCAATTATTTCTTCAGGTTTTACATTATCTACATAAATAAATTTTAATATTTTAAGCACCATTACTGTAGTCTTCCCACTACCGGGTCCTGCTACTAAAAAAAGAGAATCCTCCATTTTGGAGCTTATTGCTTGATTTTGTTCATTGTTTGAAGATATATCTCTACCAAGTTTTTCCACAACTATATTTTTGAATTGATCATAAGTTATCATGAGCTAATTTTCCCCCAGAAAAAAAATAGTTTTAATTGAAAATGTTTTCTTTATTATAATAATTATTAGTATGTTTTTTTAAATAATATTTTTTCCCATTATATTATTTATATTCTATCTAAGAGCATTTGAAAAATAATATTTAAGGTAATTAATACTTTAAATTCTAACTTATAAAGAAAATATTAATATATATTAAAATTAAGATATACTATTATTATAAAATTATAAGTTAAAAATTTAGAACTTTTAAAATTAAATTTAAAAAAATATTAATTGATTATTATGTCTGAATCACCTGTTGATAAATTTAAAGAAGATATTCGTTTCAGAGACAAAATAGCTCATATTGAAACAATACCTGGTAAAAAAGCAGAATATACTAAAGTAAACGATTTAGACCCTAAATTTATTGAATACTTAGACGATAAAGGAATTAAACTTTATAAACACCAAGCAGAAAGTATTAACAGTATTCGGAATAATGAAAATATTATTATCACAACACCAACAGCATCAGGTAAAACTTTAGCTTTTAATATTCCAGTACTTGAAACATTAAATGAGGATAGTAAAGCTACAGCTTTATACATTTACCCCGCAAAAGCATTAAGTTATGATCAATTAGATGTTCTTAAAAAATTAGAAGAAGGTTTAAAAATTGACATTAAACCTGCAACCTATGATGGTGACACACCTAAAAGTTCTCGGTATAACATTAGACAAAAATCACGTATTGTTTTAACAAATCCTTATCAATTACATCATATTTTAGCATGGCATCATCAATGGAAACGGTTTTACAGTAATCTTAAATATATTATTATAGATGAATCCCATTATTATAAAGGAATATTTGGATCTAATGTATCATTTCTTATTAGACGTTTGAAAAGAATTTGTAACTTTTACGGTTCTCACCCACAATTCATATTAAGTAGTGCTACCCTTGCAAATCCACTTGAACTTGCTGAACGTTTAACTGGTGAAAAATTCACACTTATAAACAAAGATACATCTCCTAGTGGAGATAAAGACTTCATACTTTATAACCCCTACCAAAAAAAGACCAAAAAAAATAGTAAAGATGCTCCAAGTATCCATCAAGAAACAGAATACATTTTCCTTTTTTTACTTTTAAAAGATGTTCAGACTTTATGTTTCACAGTATCACGGAAAATTGCAGAACTTATTGCAATGTGGGCTAAAAATGACATGTTACAATATAAAAGACAATTAACACATAGAATTACTGCTTATAGAGCAGGATATTTAGCTAAAGAACGTAGAGAAATAGAAGAAGGATTAAAAAATCGTAAATATTTAGGAGTCACTTGCACTAATGCATTGGAACTCGGAATAAACATTGGAACATTAGATGCTGTGATAATTAGTGGATATCCTGGAACCATGATAAGTGTTTGGCAACAAGGAGGAAGAGCTGGAAGAGGAACAAGCAAATCCCTTGTAATCCTTGTAGCTTTTGAAAACCAATTAGATCAATATTTTATGAAAAATCCAACCTTCTTTTTTGATAAACCCCATGAAAACGTGGTAATTGATTTAAACAATCCAATATTAATAAAATCCCATTTAATATGTGCAGCAAATGAATTACCTTATACTATAAACGAAGCAAAAGAATATTTCAATGCAAACAGTAGCATATTAAATGAACTTGTAAGTAAAAAAGAAATAACCGTTTCCAACGAACTATACACCTACCCTTATGATGATAGTCCAAGTTTTACTCATTCCTTAGATCAGTTAAGTAACGATTTATTTAAAGTAATGAATAAAAATAACTTATTAGAAGTTATGGAACGTTCACAAATGTATCGTGAAGCTCACCCCGGAGCAGTTTTAATTAATAAAGGTGAAACTTACATTGTAGATAATGTTAATCTTAAAAGCCATTACATTAATGTTATTAAACATAAAGTAAATTATCATACAACTGTTTTAAAAAATGTTGACATTAATATCATAAGTAAAATCCGTAAAGAGAGATTTGGTGATTTCCTTGTTCATTTTGGAGAATTAGAAGTTTCTGAAGATTATCATCGTTACAAAAAAATTCAATTTAGTAAAACTGTAGGTTCATATATTCTAGATTTACCTCCCCTTAATTTCAGAACTAAAGGATTGTGGTTTACAATTCCTGAGAGTGTTAAAGATAAATTAGAAGACCTTTATGAAGATGATGATGTTTTTGCTGGAGGATTACATGGAACAGAACATGCACTTATAGGATTATTCCCATTACATGTAATGTGTGATCGTTTTGATATTGGAGGATTAAGTACAAACTATCATAAAGATACACAAGAAGCTACAATTTTTATTTATGATGCATATGAAGGCGGAATAGGTATTACTGAAAAGGCAATGGAAGTTTTCATTGATTTAGTTAAAAGTACAAGAAATTTACTAGATAATTGTGAATGTGAAGATGGTTGTCCGTCCTGTATTTACTCCCCAAAATGTGGTAATGATAATAAACCATTACATAAAAAAGCAACCCAATATATTCTTCATTATATGTGTGATTTAATACAACATAATCAAAAAGAGGATGAAGAAATAGTTAAAGAACTAATGGAATCTGAATTTAATCCAGAGAAAAAAACACAGCATAAACGAATTTACAATAATGATTACATTATAAAAGAAGAAAAAGATGATGATTTTAATGATAATAAATTCAGTGAAGCATTAAACTTTTATGATAGTGGAAATTTAACTTATGCTAAAGAGATTTGTAATGAATTACTAAATGAAAATAAGACTAATGCTAATGCATTATATTTAATAGGAGCTATTTTAAACAAACAAGAAGATAAACATGGAGCAGTTAGTTTTCTTAAAAAAGCAATTAAAATAAACCCTGCACATATTGAAGCTAACGAATTACTTATAGAACTTGAAAAATAAGTATTAATACTCTTTTTATTAAAAAATTAAATAAATTATTAGAAAAGTATTAAATTTAACAAGAAAATATAGGAACATAAAAAATTATATATTTAATTAAAAAAAAAATTAGTAATTAATATATAATTTTTTTGAATAAAATGTAAAATAAAGTTGAGGATACTGAGAAAATGAAAAATACTATTTTAATGGATTCTGAAAAAAACTTTTTAGAAAAAAAATTTATTAAAGATGACTTTATCAAATGGGATATAAAAGAAGAAAAATTTGAAAGTGAAGATTTTTCCGAAACAATCGACTTATTTAAAAAATTAAATTATGAAATTGACATACTTAAATATAATGAAAAAACTGACGACTTCATAATGATTTATACCGAAAACTTAAGTAACCTAATAGCATTCCTTTTAAATGAAAACAAACCCCCTGCTTATATTAATAAGTACATAATTAATCGTGAACTCGATAAAGTATTTCCAACTTTTAAATACAGTTACTATCGTGACTTAATTAACAGAACCCAAAACGATGAAAACTTTAATGTATTTCTCAACATGTATGAAGATAAAAAATTAATATACAGATTTAATCAGAAATTTACATTTTATAAAAATCATATTTTAGTACTTACTAAACCTGTTAAAGATTTAGAACTTAATAATCCTACAGATTACAGTTTATTTGAAAGTAGTCACCAAGGAATGGGTATAATTCAAGATAATAAATATGTTAAAGTTAATCAAAACTTCTTAAACATCACTAATATTCCTATTAATGAAATAATAGGACAACCCTTTGATATCCGAAAAGATAATTATGAATCTTCTGATGGATTAAAAATTTCAGAAATACATGAAAAACTCTTAAATAGAGAAATACCTTATTATGAAAGAGAAGTTCATGATAAAATTAAAGACAAATATTATAAAGCATACATGATTTGTGAAAATTATAATGAAAAACCAGCAATATTTTTAACTCTTATTGATATGACTAATTTTATGCAATTAGAAAAACGTGCTAATGAACTTATGAAAGAAACAGATAAAGTAGCATATGTTTTTTGGGATAATATAAACAATTATAATTGGACTAATCAAATCTATGATATTTTAGAAATACAACCAGGTAGTTTTAAACCACAAGACAATATACTTCCTAAATATATGGATGAAGAACATAGAAATGAATTAGAAAGAGTAGAAAACGAAGCTTATCTTAATTTTTCAGATTTTAGATTACCTACAAAAATTAATGTAACATCTGGAGAAAAAGACATTGTGGTTTATGGAAAATTTTTCACAACTAATACTGAAGGAATAGAAACTTACATCGGATATGTTCAAGATATAAGTGATAAAGTTAAACGTAACGAATTAGAAGAAGAACTTGATGAAAAAGAAATATTATTAAAAGAAGTTCATCACCGTATTAAAAACAATTTACAAATAATTTTAAGCTTACTTAAGTTAGATACTAGATATAAACACGATGCAAAAGATGAGATTATAGATAGTACTCAAGCACGTATCAGAACCATGGCAATAGTGCATGAACAAATTTATCAATCCTCCGATTTAGCTCATGTAAATATAAAAGAGTACTTGGAAAACCAAATAAATAGTTTATTTGATTTATACAGTCCCCAAAATATTAATCGTATTGTAAATGTGGTAAATACAGAAATTGGAATGGATTATGCAACACCCTTAGGATTAATAATTAATGAAATGATAGTTAACACAATTAAATATGCATTCCCTAATGGAGAAGGGGGAAATTTAGAAATTGATCTTGAAAAATTAGGAAACAAGATTAAATTATATGTAACAGATGATGGAATAGGATTACCTGAAGATTTAGACATCTCAACATCACCAACATTAGGATTAACAATAATAAATAGTTTAGTGGAACAATTAGAAGGAACATTCAAAAAATTAGATTGTAAAGGTACTGGATACATTATAGAATTTGAAATAAATCCTAGGACAAAAGATTACAAATTATAAAAAAAATATTAAAACACTAATGAGATGAATAAAATGAAAATGGAATTCAAATTATTAGATGAAAATGAAAATTTAATAAATAGTGTTGAAATTGATGAAAAATATCCATTTTATGTTAAAACTCCTGAAATGATAGAAGGATTAGAAGAATCGGATCATATAGATGTTTATAATAATCTTGAAGATAATATAGGCATTTTAATCCCATATAATCATGGAGAAGACTTTGTAATACAATACATAAGTTTTTACTCATCGGAATTTGTAGGAGTGGATAATCCTAAAGAATTATTTAATAAATCTTACCTTAAGTCTTTCCCATTATTAAAAGAAATACAATATCATGAAATCTTACGTGATGTTTACAAAACAGGGCAAAAAAGAATAGTGCATTTATTATATTATATTGATAACCAAATTATTGCCCAATTTAATGAAACTATTCTTAAAAGTCATGGAAAAATATATGTTCTTATTAAACTTGAAAGTGATTTTAATGTTTTATATAATAAGGGATTGGATCTTTTTTATTCATCACCCGACCCATTAATGATTGTTCAAGATAAAAAAATTGTTAAAGCAAACAAATCTATCGAAAAACTTACTGGTTACTCTTTAGATGAGTTTATAGGAAAAGATTACTATTTTAATAATCCTCGATTTAATAATAAACCAACACCTCAAGATGTTCATGAAGTCTACTCAAAAATTATAAACCGGGAAATTTTCAATTATACTGACATTTTAACATTACGTCATAAAAACGGTAAATTACTTTATACAAAAGCTACAATGCAACCAACAGTTTATAATAATGAACCTGCAGCACTATTTTATTGTTTTGATATAACCGAAGGTGTTGAGCATGAACAAAAATCTAAAAGACTAGATGAAACATTAACAATGGTCGCTGGAGTAAGTAAAATTGCTTATGTATATTGGGATAAGAAGAATAATTTTGAATGGAGTGATGAATTCTTCAAACTTATTGAAGAGAAATCTGAAAATTTAAATCATGATGATGATATTATACATCATTATATTATTGATCAGGATTTTGAAGAAATAAAAAGTAAAATGTTTAATTCAATGAAAGAAGGTTCATCATTTATTACTCAAACTCAAATTGTTACTAAAAAAGGAATTAAAGATATTGATTTGTATGTAAGTTGCCAACTCGATTCTGAAGGGGAATTAGTTAAGATGGTGGGTTATATTCAAGATATTAGTGTTAAAGTTGAAAAAGAAAAAGAACTTAAATATTTAGTAGATCAAAAAGAAATGCTTATTAAAGAGGTTCATCATCGTATAAAAAATAATTTGCAAATTATTTTAAGTTTATTGAATTTAGATGCACGTTATAATGTTAATAATCCTCAGGCTACAATTGAATCAACTAAAAGTCGTATAAATAGTATGGCTATTATTCATGAAAAAATTTATCAATCCCCAGATTATGCTCATGTTAATTTAGGAGATTATATTCAGGAAGAAGTTAGATGGATGAAAGTCAATACTAATGTGAGTAAAGGTATTAAATTATCTTATGATTTAGATGATGTATATGTAGATATGGTTAAAGCTATACCTTTAGGTTTAATTACAAGCGAGATTGTGCATAATTCTTTTAATTATGCATTTCCTAATGGAGAAGGATTAATTGAATTTAGTTTAAAGGAAGAAAGTGAGGGTTTGATTAATTTAACCATAGAAGATAATGGAATAGGATTACCTGAAGGCATTTATCTTGAAGATTCTAGTAATTTAGGTTTAATGATAATAAATAGTTTAGTTCAACAAATAGAAGGTACAATAAGATTATTACCTATAAAAGGTACAGGTTATGAAATAAAATTCAAATTATAATTCAATTTAATGAGAGGGATAATAATGGTAACTAAAGAAGAAAAAAAAGAGATACAAGAGAATATTTTAATTAAAACTAATCAATTACTTGAAGAAAAAGGAGAACCTTATAGAATGGATAATGTTAGTATACTCAATACTAAAGACAGTGTTGGTTTCATGGGCAGTATAAGAATACATGATCCTGAAAAGCTTAAAGAGATTAAAAAAGGTTTTACAGATATTGTTAATAGTTATGGTGATGCTACTATTCAAGAAAGACATGTTATTCCTTGTTGTGAATTACCTTATGATTATATTAGTTTTAATATGAAAAAACCAAAAACTGAATAGTATAATTCATTATTTTATTTTATTTGATTATTATGGTTTCTAGAAAAGAAGAACACGAAGCATATTTAAAAAATGTATTATCCAAATCATTAAGTAGTGAAAATCCATCTAATGATACTGTTAAAAAGGCAGAAAAAAATAGTTCAACTTTTTTTAAACAATTAAAAGAAGGATTATTGAATAAATATGAAGGTGAAAGTTTTAATGATTTTCCAAACACAAGCAATTGTACTAATGAATATGGGGAAACATTAAAAATAATTAGTGAAGAAAAAACTGACTTTAACTTAAATAAAGCAGATATTAATGAAGATTTAACCTGCGATTTAAAAATCATTAATGGAATTGGACCAAGTACTGAAGGAAAACTTAAAGAAAAAGGATATAATAACATTTATGATTTACTTAATCATGATACCTACAATAAAAAAGCAGAAAAAGTTATTAACGATTTAGAATCTGCCGACTACACAAGCAAAATACAAATTTTAAAAGATAATAGTAAAGATAAAAATAATCTTTTAAAATGTGCATGCGATATTCCTGAAGAGAATTTTAAATTTATGGATATAGAAACATTAGGCTTATCAAATGTTCCTATAATTTTAATAGGTATTGCTGAAGTTAAAAACAAGAGAATTACAACTTCACAATATTTATTACGTGAGCGAAGTGAAGAACCAGCTTTAATCAGAGAATTTTTCAAACATCTCACAAATGATAGTGTTTTTGTAACTTTCAATGGAAAAAGTTTTGATGTTCCATTCATAGAAAATAGGGCAGCATATTATAGAATAGATTATCCTAAAAAGTTAATTAATTATGATTTAATGTATTATGCTAGAAATCTTTGGAAAGACATATTACCTAATTGTCAATTACAAACTATAGAAAGAAAAATTTTTAATATAAAAAGGGATGATGATGTTCCCGGAGCTTATATTCCAGGCTATTGGGAAACATATCATCAAGAAAATAATATTGGTCCACTTGTTCCTATTGTAGAACATAATCGTTTAGATATTGTGAACTTAGCAACTTTTTTCAATTATATGTTTAATGAAGCTTGCTCAGATTGAGTTTTTAGTTTTTTCAACTTCACTTAAGAATGTTGCAGCACCTATACGTTCCATTGTTTTTGCTAAACGTTCTTTTTGTGGTTTTTTACCAAATTTATCATAGGTTTCCAATACGGCTTGTAAAGTTTGGAAAAGCTCTTCTTCAGTTTTCACATACATTTGAGATCCTTCAATAGTTTCTCTTCCACCTTTTCCACCAATATATAGGGAATATCCTTCATATATTACATCTTTTGCATCATGTGGGCATGCTCCGAAACATTTTCCACAACCAATACATATATCATGATTAGTTATTGATACATCTCCACGTATTTCTAATGCTTCTACTTTACATACATCTTGACATCTTCCACAACCATTACATTTTTCTTCATTGGTTTCAGGGAATTTAACACCATTAATTCCGAAATCAGTGATTGATGGTCTTACACATTTGTTTGGACATCCAGATATTGCTATTTTAAATTTGTAGGTTGCTGGTCTTTCTGCATATTTTTCTTCACATTTTTCAGCTAAATCAACTGTATCTATTAAACCAAGCACACAATGACCATTTCCAGGACATGCTAATGTTGATCTTACTAAAGGTCCTTCTCCCCCATTAGTGAGTCCAAGTTCTCTTAATTCATAAACCATTGGTTCTACAAATTTTGGTTTGATTTCATGTAACTCTAATTCTCCACGGTTTGTGAATTTTACTTTACCTTCAAATTTACTTGTTATTTGAGCCACTTTTGTTACTAAATCAGCATCATAGAACCCTGCAGGATTAGCTCTGCAACGTATAAAGTTTAGTCCTTGTTGACCTTGTCCAACTCCCCCATAGTCACCGTTATAGTAGTAAGAATTGTATTGTTTTTCTTCTTCTCTACGTTGGATTTCTTTTTGGAAACGTTTTTCTTTGAATTCTTTTAATTTATCAATTTCCTCAACTTTTACACCTTCTTTTAAGTCAATGTAATTGTTGATTTCTTTTCCTTTTTCAGTTCTTATGACAATTGTACTGTTTTCTTCAGGTGATCCTTTTTCACCAATACTTACATCTGCCATATTTGCATCAAAATCACGACACATTAAACATCCAGATGAAGTGTTTATATCACTTATTTTAACTTTTATATCTTCATTTGCTGTGGATATTATGAAATTTGGACCTTCAACATTGAATTTTGTTACATTATTAATATCAATGTTTTTTTCTTTTAAAATTTTTAATAATTCTTCATAGTCAAATTTACCTGTACAGAATAATCCTATAATATATTCTATTTTTGGTAATTTTGCAGGTTTTCCATTTTTACCTCTTTCTTCACTGTGTTTTGCTAAATATTGGTAATATTGTATTTTTCTTAAACCTGATACTTGACATGGTAAGGCAACTACTGCTACTCTTTCTAATCCCATTTCTCCAGCTTCACGAACAGCCTGTAATGAGGATATTGTGTATTTACTTTTAGTTGCATCGATTAAACCTTCTGAGTCTGTTACTATTAAGCTTACTGGTTTCCAATGGTCATCTCCTACAACTATTGCTCCATCTATTTTATTATCATTGATTAATCCTTGGAGAAAAGTTGTTACGACTCCTCCAGATTGTCCTTTCACATTTCCTTTTCCATAATAATATTTTTCGTTATCAAGGAAGTTTGCACGTATTTTTATTTGATGTGCTCCTGTGCTTACTCTTGGACATACTTCTTGACACATTCCATTTCCATCACGTAAACATTGTTCTTTTAGTTCAGGATGGTTTGTGAAGTCGATTATGGTGTTTGGACAAACAATACTACAGGTTCCACATTTTGCACATATATCTTCATCAACTATTTTGTTTAATTTCCATTCATATTTAAAATCGGAGGGCTGTTTAACAAATTCTTCTATGTTTCCGATTGTATCTACAATTTCTTTTATAAAATCAGGTGTGAATTCTTCATCACGATTTTGTGCTAATGCATTTGCACGATCCCATATTCTCATTTTTAATTCTGTGATGAATTCTTCATTGTTGATATCATATTTTTCATCTATTAATTGGTCTATATATTTATTTATTAATTTTTCATTGTCAATTGTTAACATATCCTCATCAACTCCATATTTTTTAAAAAAAAATAATAATATTAAATTTATTTAATTGTAATAAAACAATTATTATTTATTAATTTGGTAAAATTATCTTATAAATTTTATTAATAACAATGTTAAATGCTTATTTAACCTTAAAACATTTATTATTGTCATAGGATTTAATATATTTTATAAAATAGTAAAAAAAAGTTTAGGATAATTTATTAACTTCTTTTAAAAATTCATCCATGCCAATTCTTTTAATAGTATTAGCTAATCGTTCTTTTTTATATGCATCTGCAAACTTAATATATACTTTTATAACTGCATCTAACTTATTTAATATCTCTTCTTCACTATAAACTTTAGAAGTAATACCTGGAATAATTTCCCTACCAGATTTACCGCCAATATAAGTAATATAACCAGATTCTTTAACTTCTCTTGCATTATATGGACATATACGTATACATTTTCCACAACCAATACAAGCATCATAATTAGTAAAAGAAGAACCTCTACGACCATGTATTGCATTAACTGGACAAAAATCCACACATCTTTCACAATTATTACACTTTTCAATATCACAAATAGGATATTCCACCCCTTGAATTCCAAAATCATTAATTTGTGAACGAACACAATTATTTGGACATCCAGAAATCGCTATCTCAAATTTACTTGGAGTAGGTATTTGACCAAATTTATCCTCTATCTTCTCTGCAATACTACTTGTGTTAATTAAACCAGAATTACATCCCTCAACCCCCGGACAAGACATTACTGTACGAATAACATTACCTGAAGAACCTAATTCAATTTGATGACTATGTAATTCTTTAATAATATTATCCACATCAATAGGTCGAACACCATGTATTTCAAAAGAAGAACGAGCAGTTAATTTAATTTCACAATGATATTTTTCACAAATATCTATTAAATCTTTAGTATATTTAATAGAGTAAATCCCATTAGATTTTCCACGTGTACGAATAATATAAGTATCATTTTTACCTTTAATTACTCCAGGATAATCACTATTCCAATAATAAGTATTGAATTTACCTTCAAGTTTCCTTCCAACAATTTCCTTATTGAAACGTTCCACTTTTTGAGCTCTTCTTTGTTTTAAAGAATTTAAATCAACATTTTTATCTAATTCAATAACATTCTCTATTTCTTTTCCCTTTTCAGAGCGTATTATAATAGTACTTTCCCCACGATTTGAACCAGTAAAGCCTATACTAACATCAGCTAATTCCGCATCAAAATCTTTACAAAGTTTACAACCAGATTCCATAGCTAACTGTTTAATATTAATTACTTGAAAATCATCATCTGTTTCAACAAGCAAATTACCATCATTTAAAGTAAACCTTTCCACATCATTAACATTTAAATTATAATCTTTTAGGATTGTATCTAATGTTTTATAATCATATTTTTCTCTACAAAATTCCCCTATAAAATACTCAATTTTAGGAATTTTTTCAGTATCACTACCTACGATTAATTCTTTAACATTACTAGCAACATAAGGAAGATATTCCAATTTACGTAAACCTCCAATTTGACAAGGCAAAGATACTACAGCTACTTTTTCTAATCCTTGTCTTCCTGCTTCAGTTAATGCATCAAGTGTCCCTATGGTGTATGTACTTAAAGGTAATTCTGAATTTTCATTAGGTTTTTCAACAATTAAACTAATTGGCTTCCAATTATCCCCACCAGATATGATTACACCATCAATTTTTCCTTCTTCAAGCAAATAATTTACAAACTTATGAATAATCTGCTCTACTCCACCTTTAGCTGTATAAATTTCTTCTTTTAAATTTAAACGTGATTTAATTTGATAGGATTCACTACTTATTCTAGGACATAATTCTTTACATAATCCCTCACCATGTTTATTACAATTCACATGTAATAATGGTTTATTTAAAAAAGTAATATAATCATTAGGACATACTGTAGCACATAATCCACATTTACAACATATCCCCTCTTCAGCAATCTTGTTTAAGTACCAATCATGAAGTGATGGTTCTAAATCATATAAAAAATCCTCAACATTAGCAATACTTCCAGCAACTTCAGCTATTAAATCTTCACTTAAATCCACATTACGTTCTTTAGATAATTTTATTGCCCTATCCCATATACGCATTTTTAATTCTGCTGTAACACGATCTATATCATCAGTTTCAACATTAATTATAAGTGGATCTACATATTTATTTAACATTTTTAATAAATCCTCATTTTATTCATCAATTTCACAGTAATCTTCCTGTAATTCTGGATTTAAGGTTCCTTTAATAGTATCTACAATACAATTAGCATTCCATCCTACAAGACCCTCTGCAACTTTTTCCAAGTTTAAAGGTACTTCCTCCATTCCATATGGTCTTACTAACACCATAGGTATTTTGTATTTTAAAGCTGCATCTACTAATTTATCTATTTTTTCTTTATTTTGTGTGTAGATACCTGCTAATAAAATTATTACATCTATATCTTCAAAAAAGATTGAAGGTGCATTATGATACTCATCTGTACCAATCATTGTTTCTTTCCATAAAAAATCAGCTTTAGAGTAGAGTTTCTCTGTGAATCGGCCATATTCATTATCTTTATCTTCTCCTTGAGTTATGAAAATTTTATATATTTTATCATCACGTTCATCTTCAAACATTGTAATAATCTACTCCCCAAAAAAAAACTTTTTGAATTATTGTTAATTAAAATTTAGTTATTGTATTTAATAAATTTTTAGTTTAAATATTTCTCAATTATTGAATAATATATTAGAAAATCATAGGAATATGAAAAAAAAGTTAAAAAAATTTTAAATTAGTTTAAAAAAAAAAGACTAAAAAGAATAAAATATTATTATTTTATTCTTCATTAATTTTTACTTGACTAACACCATTTTCTTTAGAAACATTAATAATATTATCAGCTGCTGTTTCTAATTCAGGATCATGGGTTACAATAAGCATTTGAGGTAAAACACTCATTTCACGAATAATATCAATTAACTCATGACGACGATAACTATCTAAATGAATAGTTGGTTCATCTAACATAATAGTTTCAATATTACCATGACTCATTGATTGAGTTATTCCAAGTCTTAAAGCAAGAGCAATTGCTATTTTTTCACCACCACTAACCATATCTAGGTTAGTTTCACCTTCAGGACCAAATACTTCTACATTGAAATCTTCATCAATTATTAAATCACTATAATTGAAGTTAAATTGTTCAAAGAATTCTTTAGTGTATTTTTGGATTAAAGGTCTGGAACGTTCACGTAAATCTTTTTGAACACCATCTTTACCATAAATATCACGGATTTCTTTAAGTAAATTAACATAGGATTCATAATCTGCAAGTTCATTTTCTAATTCTTGATTTTTACGAATCTTACGAGTTAAATTCTCAATTTCAGGAATCACTTGAGTTACTTGACCTTTAATTTCACCCATCTCTTGAGATATTTCTTGGATTTGTTTTGTTAAACGATCATAAACATAAACAATACTATCATATCTTTCTTGATCATAATGGGAAGATTTAATATCCTCTTCAAGTTTACTTATTTTTTGATTTATAAGTTTAATTTCTTCTTTCTTCTTTTCAAGCTTATTTTCAACAGATTTTTTAAGATGAATAGTGCCTTTAAGTTGATTATAGCGTTTATCTTTTTCAGTTAACTCTGCAATCTTTTTATCTAATTCTTCTTCTTGAATTTTAGCTGTTAAGAAACTATCACTAGCAATTGCTTTTTTGATTTCTTGAACTTGAAGATCAACTTGACCTGTAATCTTATAAAGTTTATCTTTGGTTTCATGATCTTTACCAAGAGTTTTTAATGCTCCTTGAGATTCAATATATTTATCATGATGTGTTTTTTTAGATTCACGATTTGATGTTTCTTCATTAATTTGTTTATTAATATCTTCAAGTTTACTTAAGGTGTCTTCTTTTAAAGCTAATCTGTCTTTAAGTTCTTCAAGTTTAGTTGTATTTTTTTCAATACTTTCTGCAATATGTTTATTGGAATAAATTTGTTTTTCAATTTCTAGTAATTCTTCATGTTTAGTGTCAAGATCTTTATTTTGAACTTCAAACTCTTTTATTTGAGCATCTAAATCTTGCATTTTAACTTTATTCCCAGATATTATATTTTTATAATTATTTTGTAAATCTTGCTTCTTTTGAGGAGTTATATCTGATAGACAAATAGGACATTTATCTCCAACTTTTTCTAAATCTTTTAAAGGTTGTTCACTACTTTTAATTCCTTCTCCTAATGCAACAATTTCTTTTTGATATTGAATTTTTAATTCATCATTAGTTTTCATTTCATTAGAAATGTTGACTTTAAGAGTATCAACTAGATGTTTTAGTTTATTAAAATCATGATAATCTTCAAAGGATTCATTAGCTTCTAAGAATGAGGAAACTGTATTTTCTGCTTTTTTAAAGAATGAATCAGATGAATTTTTATCATTTTCTAATTCTGTTTCTAAAGTTTTCTTTTCAGATTCTAATTGTTCGAATACACTAATTTCGGACTCAATTTTAGATTTATTAGATTC
>JAEZRD010000106.1 GCA_023440975.1 Methanobacteriota archaeon
AAATTGATGTAGGTATTTTATATTTTAATGATAGGGATATTTTATCTGATATGAATCCTGTATGTGAATCTTTTGGATTTTCTAATGAAAATCTTCAATCTAGTGTTAATAATATTTTTAGAAATGATGAAAATTTATTAGATTATTATTTTGATGATAATTTAAAGGTATATACTTATAACTTTGGTGATTCATGGTTAGAAGCTAAAAAAACCATTGTTACTGTTGATAATGAGTTTTTAGGTAAAGTTTTCACAGTTACTGATGTTACTAATAGGGTTAATGAGTTGAATCAGAAGGATATGCTTGTAAAAGAGGTTAATCATAGGGTTAAGAATAATTTGCAAATTATTCTTAGTTTGCTTAATTTGGATTTGCGTTTCCATCCAAATAATCCTATGAGTGTTTTAGGTGATACTCGTTCTAGATTAAATTATATGTCAATGTTGCATGAGAAGCTATATTCTACAGGTGATACAACAAAAGTTGATTTAGAGAGTTATTTATATGATATTTCTAATGGATTATTTAATATGTATAATAGTAATATTGAATTAAAAATTGATGTGGATGATGTTAAAATAGATTTAGATTTAGCAGTATCTTTAGGTTTAATACTTACTGAAATAATAAACAACACTATTAAGTATGGATTTCCTAATGAAGAATATGGTAATTTCTCTATCAAATTCATTAAACAAGATAAAATAGGTGTTCTTGATTTATATGATGATGGTGTAGGTTTGCCTGATGGTTTTGATTTTGAATCCAGTAATGGTTTAGGTATGACTGTCATTAAAAGCTTAACTACTCAAATAAATGGAGAATGTTTTATTGTTCCTGATGAAGGTGCTCATTTTAGAATTAAATTCCCCTTAAACTAATATTCTTTATAATTTTATTTCAAAAAAACTTTTATATGTTTATAAATAAAATATAATAATCGTTAACAAATTAATTATTAGGAATCTTTCATAATGTTAGAGTTTAGCATTTTAGCAACAATTTTACTTTTCACAAGCTTTTTAAGTTTATACTTACTTTATTATATGAAAGATAAAACAGAAGATAATATATTCTATTACTTTAGCTTTTTAATCTTTTTTTGTTTTATAGATTTTATATCCCAAGGTTTAGAATGTTTATTCACACCATTTTATATTAAAAATATTTTCGGACATTTATGTATATTTGGATATACTCTTATACCAGTTTTCTGGTTATTTTTCGTATATGCATTCACACACCAAGGAAAATCTCTAAATAAAAAAATAGAATACTCCTTATTAATAGTTCCAATATTTGTTTTATTAGCGTTAATAAGTGATCCTTGGACTCATTGGTTTTTTAACAGTATAACATTATCCACATCAGCATATAAACTACAATTAGCTTACCATTATAATTGGGCATCATATTTAGGCTTCTATTATAATTTCGCAATAGGATGTGTTAATCTTTTAATTAGTATTTATGCTTTAATTAAAGGAAATAAACTGTATAGAAATGGTTATATAGCTTTGTTTATAGCATCTTTAGCACCAGTATGTATTAGTCCTTTAAATTTAACTTCAATTTATCCTAATTTCAGTTTTGAGTTAATATCACTTGTAATATCATTGTTCCTTTTAACTATCTCAATTATATTATATGATAGTTTTGATGTTATGCCAATAGTAAATCAAAATATCATTGAGGATATTAACACTGGATTATGCTTTTTTAATGATAAAAACAGTTTAATTAGTGTTAATCCTTATTGTAAATTAATAAATATCTCCATAGAAGATATTAATAAAAATGTTAATGATTTATTTAAAAATCGTCCAGAAATCGTAGATTTTTATAATTCTCCTGATTCTGATACAATGGAATTAAATATTGAAAATAAATGGTATGAACTCAAAAAGAAAGATATTTATAATGAAGATTACTATATTGGTAAAGTTTTCACTGTAAATGATATAACTAGTCGTATGTGGGAATTAGAGCAAAAAGATATGCTTGTAAAAGAAGTTCATCATCGTGTTAAAAACAATCTACAAATAATTTTAAGTTTAATTAATTTAGATTTACGTTATCATCCTGAAGATCCATTAAGTGTTCTAAATGATACACGTTCTCGTTTAAATTACATGTCAACATTACATGAGAAATTATATACTGGTAATGATTTAGATGAAGTTGATATAAAAGAATACTTACCTGATATTGCTAGAAGCTTATTAATGATGTATGAGAGTGAAATTCCAGTTAATGTGAATATGAGTTCTTATATGATTGATTTGGATTTAGCAGTTTCCCTAGGTTTAATATTAACTGAAGTTGTTAATAATGTTGTTAAATATGCATTTTCTGATGAAGAGCAAGGTAATTTCTTCATCGATTTTAGAGTTGAAGATAATCAGGGTGTGCTTGATTTATATGATGATGGTGTAGGTTTACCTGATGGTTTTGATTTTGAATCTAGTAATGGTTTAGGTATGACTGTTATTAAAAGTTTAACAGCTCAAATTGAAGGTGAATCCAAAATTATTCCAGATAAGGGTGCACATTTTAAGATTAAATTTCCATTAAATTAATTCTTATTCTTTCAAAATTTTTTTTTATACAAAATTAATTATATATATAAAAAAATTATAATATATTATTTTAATAATATTTTTTTATTTTTAAAAAGTTTACAGGAACACTAATTATATGTCACATGAGAACATACAACAAGAATCTGCAAATAAACGTATTATGAAAGGTTTTACCAATGGTATAACTCGTGGGTTAATTTTATATACTTTATACAAAGAGCCTATGCATGGTTATGATATTATAAAAAGAATTAATGAAGTTTTTAAATATTCCATAGATAATAATGTTATTAAAGAAGTGAAAAGTAGTAAAATTTACCCAATATTAATTGATATGGAAAAAAATGAGATTATACAATCTAAATCTGAGATTCGTAATAATAAAACAGTTAAAACTTATACAATTTCAGATAAAGGGTATGAATTGTTGATGATGCGTAAAAATAAGAGTAAGGAACTTTTAGCTAATCCTTATTTAAAAGAATTTGCGGAATTTATGTTAGAAGACTTTTTAAAAGAAGAAAAAAATAAAATTTAATAAAAATATTTTTTTTTTAAGGCTCTAATTGATATGTATCATATGCAGAGTAAATACTTAAAATAATGTATAAGTAACTAATAATTGGACTTACAGTTAAACCTAAAATCCAAAGTATAATTGCTACTATAAATAATCCCACATTCTTTTTGGTTTCTCCACCTTGAATTAAAGCACCAATTCCTGGAAGGAAAAATGATATAATTGTAGCTAATATTTTATTTACCATTCTTTTCTCACCTCTTTAAGAAATTTATACTATTATCTTTAATATTTTGATTATTTATATATAGTAAGTAAAAATTTTACTTAAAATTTTTAGTTTATATTCATTTTTTATAATAATTTAAATACTATTTTTAACAAAAATATCTTCAATATTTAAATTGGAGTTTTATAAATGGGTTCATTAGTGCAATCATTGAAGTATCCTGGAAGAAATAAGAAGGATTTATTTGTAATAGGTTTAATATTCTTATTTGCAGCATCAGTAAATTATGCTTGTATTAATTATTTACATATTAATAAAACTTACTTATTAATGTTGATAAACCTGTTTATAGGGTTTTTCATATTTGGATTTTTAATTAACATAATACAATACACAATTAAAGGTAAGGATGATATTCCTATTTTCTATTTTAAAAAGAGTTTTAAAGTTGGTGTAAAAGCTGTTATAGTCAAGTTATTATATTTTATTATACCTACATTAATGGTTGCATTATTTATATTAAATCTTGGAATTCATTTGAATTTAATAAATGTATTATCTGATATGGCTGTTAAGATTTTAGAGCAAAGTTATCATCTTGAAGGTCCATTTAATGCGTTTTATGCTTTTTATATTGCTGCAGATAAAGGTTTATTAATAACTCCAATAATTACTTTAATCATATTCATTATATCTGACGGTCTGACATTTATGGCATTAGGTAGACTTGCTGAGACAGATAGTCTTAAAAAAGCATTTGAATTAGATATTACATTTCAGAAATTACAAGATTACGGATGGAAAAAATTCGCAAAATGGTACATGAAATTTATAATATTAACAATATCATTTGTAATAATCACAACAATTGTAAGTTCAATACCATTTTTAGGTTTTATAATAGTTAGTTTCTTACTTACACCTTACTATTTAATGTTTAAGTATCGTGAAATAGGGGAAATATATATTAAAGATTAAAAAAGTGATTATATGAGTTCCCTAGATATGATTATAAAGTCATTGAAATATCCATTCGTTAATATTAAAGATTTTATTGTTGTAGGATTTATTTTCTGTTCAGTCCAACTTATTGATTTTATAGGGTTATACTTTTTTGATATACACTCTACAAGTTTAATTGGTTTAATAACTATAATATTAGATATTTTTATATTTGGTTTTTTAGTAAGTATTGTGCGTCATACAATTAAAGGAAAAAATGATATACCTATTTTTTACTTAAAAGAAAGTTTTATCCAAGGAATTAAAGCTATAATTTTAAAAATTTTCTATTTCCTAATTCCTTGTTTTATCATATATGTTATTGTAATTTTAAATGGTTATGATCTTAATCCATTTTATAAGTTACTCACAGTGATTTCCCTTATTCTTAAACAATCCTACACTTTAAAAGGAGCTTTTAATGCATTCGGAATGTTTGAGTTGTTAATGGAACATGATTTGATTCTAACTTCCTTTGTTGCATTAATTCTTTTTATAATCTTTGATGGTTTATCTTTCATGTCATTAGGTAGGTTAGCTGAAACTGGAAGCTTTAGAGAAGGTTTAAAATTAAGTTTAGCTAGTGAAAAATTAAAACAGATGGGTTTAAAAAATTATACTATGTGGTATATTGAATTCATATTATTCTCTCTTATTTTTATAGGGATCTCATCATTAGTTGCAGAAATACCATATATAGGGTTGATAATTGTTGCATTCGTACTTACACCTTACTATTTCATGTTTAAGTATCGTGAAATCGGTTTAATTTATACTAAATAAAAATTTAATACAAATTCATTCTCCCTTTTTTTATAATGATTGTTATATTTCACATGCTCTCATAAAATCTTTATATTAAAATCATATAAAAATTAGATTACATAAAAAAAGGGGGAAAATGTAAATATGAAATATAAACTAAAATTTGATGATGTAGAAGATTTAACAAGAGAAATTGTATCTAAATTTGAAAATTCCAATGATTATGTGGAAAAAGAAAATATATACAAAGAATTACTATTCATGGCTTTAGAACAAGGA
Source organism: Methanobacteriota archaeon (assembly GCA_023440975.1). GTDB lineage: Archaea > Methanobacteriota > Methanobacteria > Methanobacteriales > Methanobacteriaceae > Methanobrevibacter_A. Next base: position 5,381 of record JAEZRD010000106.1, read on the forward strand.
ATAACAGATGAAGAATTCAATGAACATATAAATAGTATATATGAATTAAACGATGTTCCAAAAGAAAGTGAAAATCCTATTCTTCTCCTTGAAGGATTAAGTCAAGATATGCCATTACTATTTGTGTTATTAAGTGATCTTGTAGAAACTATACGATTACACAAATTAAGTCGAAATGAAATTATAGAATTATTACAAGAAAAAACAGATGATTTAAGATTAGAAATCGATTCCAGATTAAGTACTGAGGAAATAAAATTAATAATAAAATCTTATATGAAAACCTATGAAAGCCTATTAAACTTCTTCTAAAAGAAAAATACGAGGAGAAAGTATAAAAATTTTTATACTAAAAAATAGACAATATCATTTAATAATTAAAAAAACCTAAAAAGGGGGGTTTTTTCTTAATGGTTAATAAACATTATACTGTAAAAGAAGTATTAGAAGATCCTGAAAAAGAATGTCCTAAAGAATTATTAGAATTACTATCCGAAAAAGGTAAAGAAGATTTTCCAAACATAAATATTCTAAAAGAAGACTATGATGATATTTTATATCAACTAGACGATACAAATGCTTATAATGAATTTTTAGAAGAAGAAAATAAATCTATTATTATAGAAGAAAATGCTTCTTCAAATGTTTTAGAAAAACATAATGATCAATACTTAGGTAATTATAATAAATATTATGATCCTAGAGAAGAATATTTACACCCATCTGATGAATATGATTATGAATATGGTTCTACACAACCATCAGAGGATTATAATCTAAATGAAGATAATCATAATAAATATTATATTGATGTTCAAAGAGAATATTTAAATCAATTTGAAGAATATGATTTTGAACAACATTCTGAAAATGAACCAATAGCTGAAAATTTAGATAAATATGAACTTACAATACAAGATGTTATGGATAATCCTAGTCAAGACTTTAAACCAAGCATGATGCAAGAAACATTTCCAGATTTAAAACCTGAACCTGACGAATACATGGAGATTATTAATAAGTATCCTGAAATATTTGATATTGTGGATAATTCAGTTTATTTTGAAATTCCAGGTGCTATAAATGATTATGAGTTCTGGAGAGAGTTTGATGATTCAATAGAT
>JAEZRD010000110.1 GCA_023440975.1 Methanobacteriota archaeon
AACTAGGAATTCTAATGGAACTTATACTTGTAAATTAAATAATAATGCAAGTGTTGGTTTATATAATCCATCTAATGCGCCTATTATATTCCCGGTTAATACTTTAGGTTATGCTGCAAACCCTGGACCAAGTGAATATAATTATAGTAGTGATGTGGAATCCTATATTAATGAAGGTTTTATTTACATACTTGCGGGTTGTAGGGGTAGAACTAATGGACCGGATTATTGTGGTGGAGCTCCATGGGGAGTTACAGATTTAAAAGCAGCTATAAATTATATTAAATTTAATAATGACACTTTACCTGGCGATACAAATAGAATATTCACTTATGGTATGTCTGGTGGAGGAGCTCAAAGTGCTTTATTAGGAGTAACAGGAGATAGTGCTTTATATAATCCATATTTAACTTATATTGGTGCTGCAATGATAGATAAAGAGGGTGAGCCTATAAGTAATAGTGTTTGTGGATCTATGTGCTGGTGTCCTGTAACAAGCTTTGATTATGCTGATGAAGCATATGAATGGAATATGGGTCAATATGTAAACATTCAATCAAGAGCAGATAATCATTGGACAAGTAGCTTATCTGATGATTTATCATTACAATTTGCATTATATATAAATAAATTAGGTTTAAAAAGTCAAAATGGGACTATTTTAACATTAAACCCGTCAAGTAATGGAATATATGCTTCAGGCACATATTATGATTATTTAATTGATGTAATTGAGGAATCATTAAATAATTACTTAAATGACACCAATTTTTCAAAAACACCATTTGGTACTGTGCAAAATTATATTAATACATTAAATAGTAATGGGAAATGGGTGATTTATAATCCTAAAACAAATACTGGAAAAATCACCAATATGAAAAGTTTCATTATAAATTGTAAAGAACCTATAAAACCAGTAGGTGCATCTGATGATTTAAACTGTCATAATCCTGAAAATGAATTATTCGGAAATAGTAATCATGATTATCTTCATTTTGATTCAATTATGGGTCAGTTGCTTGTTAATAATTCAAATAAATACTCCAAATATGATGATTATAATAATAGGTACTGGGAAGATTTCAGTCATGATTTAAAAGAAAATGATTTATTGAATAATTCATTAGAATCCAGAGTAAACATGTACAATCCATTATATTATTTGTGTGATTATTATGATGGTTATGGATCTTCTAATGTAGCAGAATTTTGGAGAATTAGTACTGGAATAAGTCAAAGAAGTTGTGCTTTAACTGTTGAAACTAATCTTGCATTAGCACTACAAGAATATAGTAGTGTTAAAAGTGTGGAGTTTCAAACTGTTTGGAATCAGGGACATATTATAGCTGAGAGAAATGGAAACCCTACCTTGAATTTTATTGATTGGGTGAATATGTGTCTTAAAATGTGAGAAAATTATAGTTTTATATTTAAAATAGAATAGCATGTTGTAATATTAAAAGGTTTAATCTATTTAAAAAAAACATATGTAAAGGGGGTGATATGTAATTTTTACAACATACTATTCTTAGATTTAAAGTTGGTTTTTAATGTTTATAAAATTTTTCCCAATTTAACCCAAATTTTAACCCAAATCATATTGTTTTTTTTAATTATTTATTTAACTGTTTTTAACACTACTATCAGTTCTTATGAGGTTTAACAATAGTGTTTATGAAATTTTATAAATACTAGAAGCCTACAATTATACCATAATTATAAAAAAAATTAAAAGGTAAACTCTCTATTTATACACTAGTATTTGAATCTGAAACCCATAAACTTTATAAAATAAAGAATATGGAAACATTAGATGAAATATTCACTAAAACCACTAACAAGATAGAAGTTAAAAGATATGATTTAGCTGATATTTACGATCAAGTGGATTATGGTATTAATATTTTAAAACCAGTAAATAATAAAGAGGATTTCATATTCATATACACCCACCCAGTTTATTGGGATTACTATAAAAAAGACTTACATAATTACCTAATTGGAAGAAGTGTTAAAGAAGTTTTCTCAAACTTAAAAATAACAAATCAAATGCATAAATTCCTATTAAAAACATATAAGAAAAAATCCTTTAAAAGTTTAATTAAATTATACGAAGACAATAAACTTATTAAAGTATGGTCTATCCTAAATTTAACAAAGGACGAATTAATATATGTCTGTATAAAAGATGAAACAGATTTTTATATAGAAAAAGAGAAAGAAGAAACAGTTTTTAATTCTTCAGCCTTCCCCATATTAGAAGTTAACCGTGAAAAGAAAATAGTGCGAGTGAATAAAGCATACCGGGAATATTTAGGTTATACTCTAAAAGAAATTAACGAATTAGGAACAGGATCAACATTAGTTAGTTTTAAAAGCCAACATAATAACATTAATAATTTCCTAGATAGTTTAGATTTAATATTTAACAAAACCATTAAACATGATGATGCAGAAGTAGAATTAATAAACAAAAACGGAGAACACAAATGGTTAAATGGGCATTTAAGACTAATAAGTAATGATATAGTTCAAATTACTTTACGAGATTTAACAGAATTAAAACAAACACAAAATAGTGCAGTTAATTTAAACGAATATTTATCAGATATGGAAGAAGTAAGCAAAACATGCTTAACAATAAAAGACAATGAAGGTTACCATTGGACAAGTGAAATATACGCCATACTAGAACTAGATAAAACAACCAATATAAACACCACAAAAGAAAACCTCCTATCCAAATATGCCACAAAAGAAAATCAACAAAAAAATAGGGAAAAACTAAAAAAATTAAGCTTAACAAACCCTGTAACCATAGAATATGATATAAAAACATTAAAAGGTAACTATAAACATTTAAAATCCTTCATAAAATTGAAAAAACAAGACAAACAAACAATCCAATTATCCTTCACCCAAGATACAACAGAAGAGTACTTAGCAAAAAAATCAGCCTTCACACTAAAAGAAAATATAGAATACCTAGAAGGATTCAGTAAAATAGTAATAGCAGAATTCAATAAAAACAATACATACTACACAAGCGAAATCTACAACATACTAGAAGCAAACCCAGAAGAATACACACCTGAAAAATTAGATCAACTAGTAAACCCAGAAGATTTAGAAATATTTAATGAAAACCTAAAAAATATTAATAAAAAAAATCCAACATTTAAACAAATTTACAAATGCAAAACCCCCAAAGGCAATTTAAGAGTCTTATCAGCCAACGCAATAGGGAAATTCCAAGACAACGGAGAACTAATAAAAACAGTATGCTTCATACAAGACATAACAGAACAAGCACAAGCACAACAAGAAGCATACAACCTAGAAAAAAGCTTAAAACATATAAGTGAATTTAGTAAAATAGTAATCGCCACCTATGAAAACGGCAAATACACCTGGACAGATGAAATATATAATATTCTAAAAATAAACCCCAAAAATTACAATAAAAATCAAGGCATATTAAAACAATTCGAAAATCCAAAAGAAAATAAGAAATTCTTTGAAAAAATATTCAACTTAACACCAGAAAACAACACATACTCCACAATAAGAAACATAATAGACAATGAAGGAAACAAAAAATACTTAAATTGTGAAGTAGTTGCAGACTTTAACAAAAAAGGACAACCAAAATTCTATGGATTCCTACAAGACATAACAGAAGAATTAAAAACACAAGAATCAGCACTACAACTACAAAAAGACTTAAACATCATACAATCCTCATCAAAAATCATCATAGCACATCATAAAAACGGAAAACACTACTTCACAAATGAAATCTACAACATACTAGAAATAAACCCCCCAAGAACATCCTACAAGTGAAGAATTAGTTAAAAATTATTTACAAAACAAATTCAACCAAAAATTCATAAAAAAAATATTACAAATCAACCCTAAAAACCCATACATCCATGATGTAGTGAAAGTTAAAACACAAACAGGAAAAATAAAAATATTAGAATGCTTTATAGAAGCAGAATTTGATGAAAATAATCAATTAAAAGAAATCGTAGGATTATTACAAGAAATCACAGACAAAGTAGAACGAGAAGAAAAACTCAAACAACTAAGCGAAGATAGGAAAATACTCCTACAAGAAGTACATCACAGAGTAAAAAACAACCTTCAACTAATATTAAGCTTCCTAAGTTTAGAAACACGCTACCATAAAAAAGATCCAGAATATGTAATAGAGCAAACAAAAAACAGAATTCAAACCATGGCATTAACACATGAAGAAATTTATCAATCCCCAAGTGTATCTAAAGTTAATTTAGAAAGTTTCTTTGAAAAAGGATTAAACAATATATTCCACTTATACTCAGAAAAGAAAATAACACCCCACTTAAATATAGAATCAATAGAATTAGATGTAGATAAAAGCATACCATTAGGATTATTAGTTAATGAACTAGCATTAAATACAATAAAATATGCATTTCCAAAATCCCCGAAAGGTGACTTCTACATAAACATAAAAACACAAGACGAATCCATAGTCTTAAAAGTATGGGATAATGGAATAGGATTAAAAGACAATTTCAACATTCAAGATTCTACAAGATTAGGATTTATTATAGTAAGAAACCTAACACAACAATTAGAAGGGGAATTAATCCAATTAAAAGATATTGATGGTTTTGGTTTAAAAATAATATTTCCAAAAAATATAGAAACACCATTCCAATAAAAAATTATTATAAAATTTTAGGGTTTTCTACAAAGTATCTCTTTTTCTTTATGACTTTTATTATCTTAAATTTTAGTGAAAATATCATATACAAAAATAGTATTGTAGCCAAAGTAAAAGGAAGGAAAATAATCTAAAAATCATGAAAAAAAATACTTTTCATTCTCAAAATTTTTTCTTTTTTTTATTCATATGGATTTTGGCAAGCTAAATGATATTCTTTTCTGATATGTAATAGGGTTCCCATTACTGTCTGTTTCTCCTTCAACATAGTCATCATGGTTATGGTTATTAAGAAAAATTCATTTAATGTTTGTTCTGCTTGTCCAAATTTTCATTATATATTTAACAAATATTATCCTGTTCCACATTATTATTAGAACTACTAGAATCTTTAATACTTGATGAATAATTTGATATGTTACTAGTTGAATAATTTGTATTATTAATCTTTCTTGTATTAATTTTGTTAGTGCATGATTATTAGATTGATTACTTATCATGTAATATGCACCAAAACATACACATAAACAAATCCTAAATAATTAATTATACAGTAAAAAAAGTTACCATTCGTATAAAACTATTTTTAAACTTTCTAAAATAAACCCTACTTTTATTTCAATAAACTGATAATTGAATATAATAATAAAACATTTAATTCTTTTTTTAACAAAAGATGAAAATATTTTAAAAAAATTTATAAACTATTATAATTAGATTAACATTATTGAATATTTAAGGGTGAATATGTAATATGAAATATTCAAAAATGTAGAACAGAAAAACACTGAAGATACAGAATATTGCATGGAATGTTGCAAAAAGTTAATCAGGTACTAATGAAACACAAAAATATTTAATCATTGCAGTTGGAAGTCA
>JAEZRD010000065.1 GCA_023440975.1 Methanobacteriota archaeon
TTATTCCAAACAAAACAAAAAACACATGTCCTAATTGTAACAATGAAAATAAAGATGATAATAAAGTAAAAAAATATCTTAAAAAAATTTTCAACTTCTTTTTTGGATGTTGCAATTAAAAAAAAAAAATATAAAATTAAAATTTTTAATTTCAATATTTTTAATTAACTCTTTCTTTTTTTTAACAAGTTTTACCTAACTTACAAACTCTAGTATTCTTAAAAGTTATACCAATAAAACTCATGAAAAATGTGAAACCTTTCTCAAAAAGCTCATCCTCACTATACCTATTATAACCTACAGCAGTACCATCCTTTAATAAACTGCTAATTGTTTTAAATTTACCTTCTTCAAAAATCTCGTCATAATATTGGTTAGGTATATCTAATAATAAATCTATTAAGGGTTCATCTGAATCAATTTTTTCAATTACTTCAAGATTTATATTATCTTTATCAATAATTGTAAATTTTAAAAGTTCATCAGAATCCATTCCATCAATTATTCCTAACCTACCATTAGGTTTGATTTTGCCAAGTATACGGGTATTATTCTCTGCCCATTTATTCCATTTATCTAAATCATAAATATTAGACATAACTATTCAACTTCCATTAAAAATTTTTTTAAAATACCCACAATAAATTATTATATTTATTATTAGAATCTAGTATTTAAGTTATTAATTAAGAGTACCTGAAAAAAAGGATAAATATAATTTTAAAAAATTTAGTAAAAAAAATGTTAAAATCTTATAATAGTATATGTAATTCATTATTAATATGAAAAAAAATGAAAAAAAATAGTTTATTTTTTTTTGGAAAAGATAATGGATTCTTTCCAAAAAAAATTAATTTTAGTGTATTACTTTTTTTAAATGGAGAAAAAAATAATAGTATTATTAATATTATGTATTATAGGTCCCCCATAATACTCCCTCCCTCAAAAAAAAACCTTTTTAATTAATGGGTGTGGTTTTTACTCAACTATTTTTTTTTATTAAATGAGGGAGGAAGTATTATGGGAAACAATATAGTCTTTTTGGAACAAAACTTTTTTTTTATTTTAAAGGGATTTTAATATAAAAGTTTTAAATGTATTATACTTTTTTTAAAGTGGTTTACCATGCCCCCAAGCTTATTAAATAAGAAAATATTATAAAAAAATGGTTAAATCATGATTTAAATGAAATAAATATGATAACCATTAGTTATAACATTACTTGGTATAGTTGTTCCTCCGTTAATTGAAGTTATGTAACAATCCCCAGTTAAGGTCCAAGTAGAATCTGAATCAAGCACAACTTTAATTGTACCTGAAGAATTTGCTGCATTAATTGTACCAGTATAAGTACTTGAAACAAGATTTAAGCTTAAGCTACTTATATCATCCACAATTATATTACCAGTTAAATTTTCATTAACTGCATTAAATGTTACAGTTGCTCCGTTAGATCCACTAGTACCCCATCCTTGATTATTTCCACTAGCATTTAATAGTATATTACTACCAAAACTTAATGTGGTATTTTCAAGGTTGATTACTGCTTCAGTGTTGGTTACAAAGAACATTGGAACAATAGAATAATCTGTACTGTTACTAGATACGGTTAAGTTACTGTTAGTTGCAGTGAAGTTTGCAATTCCAACATTTGAATCTCCAGATGTGGATTGATATATGAATACACCTGCATTATCTTCATCCCCACGATTTCCATAACCATAACAAGTCATGTCACATCCATCTATTATTACAGTGTTTTTACCTTCAATTGCTGCTATTTGTGCACCTGTTGCAATACCTGTACTGTTGTATAAGCTTATATTACCTGTAGAGTAAATACATGGTGAACCTGCACCAGCTGTACTTAAACTTGAGTCATATACTGTTACAGTTCCTTCTCCACGATCTGTTGCAAGTGCTGCACAACTTCCACCTTGAGTACTTATTGTAACATTTTTAGCTTCAATTGTACCTGTAAGTGTTGCATCTAATCCTCTAGATGAGGATTTACCTGTAGTTGTGATAGTTACATTTTCAAGATAAATGTAGGCTCCAGATCCTGTAGAAAATACTGCATTTGCTCCTACAGCATTTGTAGATATTGATGTGTTATAAATATATAAAGTGCTTCCTGATTGTACTAAAACTCCTGCATTTGTTCCATAGAATTCACTATTACCAGTGTTACTAGAGTCTCCTCCAGCTTTTGTTATTGTTGCATTTGTTATTGTTAATTTACCATTGTTAGTTACTAAGACTACTGATTCATCAGATGTGCTTGTTGTATAAGATCCACCATTAACATTTTCAGTTGTTCCACTGACTGTTAATGTTTCTCCATTTATACTTGTTGTAGTGTTAGTAGTTGTTGTTGTGTTAGTTTGTGATCCTGGGTTTCCTCCTGGGACAGTACCATTTATAAAACCAGTACCATTACCCGGCATAGTACCATTAGGCATACTAGGAACAGTACCATTCGGTAAAGTACCATTACCCGGCATAGTACCATTGTTTTGAGGAATAGTTCCATTTATTTGTATTGATTGATTGTCATTTACGGTAATAGTTGTGAATACTGTGGCAATTGCATAATTATTATCACCATAGAAAGTTACAACAACTGTATAATTACCTGGTGAAAGGTTAATTGGAAGTTGTACCTCCCCATTTGTATCTGTAGTAGCCCAATAAACTTTATTTGCACCATTCCATAATCTTGTAAGATTTAATGCACAGTGTTGACCTACCATCGGACTCATATCAGATGAATATAATGTTGCTGTATAATTTTGACCTTCACCAAATTTTTCATGGAATGGTGAAGTTTTAAATACAGTTCCTTCTTTTTCAGATTTTGAAACTACTGCAATTATGTTATTACAATATGCTTTTGAGTAAGTTTCAGTTCCGTTATAAGTTGTTTCAACTGTATAATATCCTTGTGATAAATAAATTGGAATGTAAATTTTTCCGTTTTCATCTGTGACAACAGTGTATGTTTTACTAATTCCTCTGGATAATCTGGATATTGTTATGTAAACTGTTTGGTTTGCTAATGCAGTTCCATTTTCATCAGTTAAAGTTGCTGTATAGTTACTGCCAGAACCAACGAATGTTGTTAAATTTTGTCCAGTAATCTTAGTGTTTCCTGTTGTAATATTATTTTGAGGCATAAATCCTGTACCATTACCTGGCATAGTACCGTTAATCATAGGACCAGTACCATTAAACAAAGTACCATTGAAATTAGGTAAAGTCCAATTAACCATAGGACCATTACCGTTAATCACAGGACCAGTACCATTAAACAAAGTACCATTGAAATTAGGTAAAGTACCGTTAATCATAGGACCAGTACCATTGTTTTCTGGTTGTGGAGATATGGTTTGATTACCCTCATTTTCAGATAAGGAATTTGATCTACTATAATCTGTTGATAATTGTGTAACATTATCTGCAATATTTGAAGCAGAATTTGATGTTACATTATTTACATCAACACTAGTAGTAGTCACTGAATTATTGACTGTTGCTGTGTCGTTTAATGTAGCACTTGCAGCGAATGCTGTTGGTACTAACATTATCCCGACTAAAAATACTAATAGTATTGAGATTGTGAAAATTTTTTTAGTCATTTTAATTCCCTCACTTTTTAATTTTTTTAATTTTGGAATTCTTTTAGAGAATAGTTTTTTATATTTTTACTCTCCAATACATTTAGTTTGACACAAAACAATTCATGTCGAACTGTAACAATACATAAATTTAATAAAGTATATAAAGGTTTTGCTTTTTTTTTTAAAAATTTTATAAAAAAATAGCCTAAAATTTAAACAACTGTAAATAAAAAATATTAATATATGAACACAAAAATACAAATATTAAAATAACATATACCCAAATACAAAAAAACCAAAATAAATTAAAGGAAATAACAAGTTAAAAACTAAAAAAAGACACAAATAAAGCCCAAAACACTAAAACAAACAAAAAATCAATGATAAAAACAATATTAATTGTTATATCCATGTATAAAGCTCTAAACTAAACAAAAACAACAATACTTAATATCCTCCAAATTCAACAAAGCAAACAGAATATCCATAATACCCCATTAAATAAGGCAAAAACCATATAAAATAAGAGTATTAAAAGAAAATCAACACATAAACAAATTAACATTAGTAAAACGACATAAATAAAAAGAATAAAAAGAAAATTAGCACTATAAAACCTTTTCAAAACAAAATCAAATTATAATCCATTAAACAAATAAAAAACAAATAAATAAACAGTAATACCAGTAAAAATAATTAATAACCCATTAATCATAAGATAAATAAACTAAAACAATCCAATTATAATAAAAAACATGAATATTAACCCAATAACAATAAAAAAGAAAACCTTAATTAAACTCCTTATTAACCTAAAAAAAGCTTAATCCATCGAATTAAAAGATTCCAATAAAAAATAAGTGAAAAATATAATCAAAAAAAGCATATTCTTCAAAAATTTTATAAACCTTACAAATACCCACAACACTAAAATCAGTACTATAAAAGTTAATTAAATAAAATAGAGCAATTTTAAAGAGTTTTATAAAAAAGAAATTATAATGTTTTTTAGTTGATTTAAAGATATGAAATATATTAAAAACAAATCTTATTAATTAAAAAAAAATGGTATAAAAAAATAGAATTTAAAATTTTTTTTATTAAATCTTAAATGGTGGGAAAAAATAATTTTATTATGTATATATTTATTAATAAATCCAAATATCCCCTCCCCATATAATATGTGATTTTTAAAAGGGGTGTGTTTTATCTTAAGGGTGTTGAGGAGGAAATATTGGAATTATTCCTGTTAGGACAGATTTTTAATTTTAAGGGTTTAATTAAATTAATTTTGTACTTTTTTTAAAAATTGGCTTATCATGCCCCCAGAGATCTAGAAACTATAAATTTAAGCTTCTTCTGTTAAATTATGAAAAATGGATAGAAAATATTTACTTATGAAGTAAATATAATTCCCATCTATCATAATATTATTTGGCATATTTGTTCCCATATTAAGTGAAGTTATGCAGTAATCACTTGTTAAAGTGCTACCTGTCATATCCATCAGTATATTACTGTTAGTCATTGTTAATCACCTTTTTTATGATTTTTCTGAATTTATTATATGTTCCATAATATTTTCGTTGTTTTTTTTTGTTTTATTGATTGTCGATTACTATGAAGTTATGAAATTTTATGAATGCATAACTATAACATGGGATTATTTATGCTTCGGTGTTGTTATCTATAGGTTCGGTAATATTGTTATCATTACCATGCATATGCATCATATCGCCAAAATTAGGCATATGATTAAACATATTATCCATATCATTGAACATATTCTCGAAATCATGCATTTTATTCATGGAATGATCCCATGGCATATTTGGCATGGTGGTATTGTTATCTGGTGCAGTACCATTAGGTAAAGTACCATTATTCATAGGATCAAAATGCATATGGTCAAAAGGTAAAGTACCATTAAAATCTGGTGCAGTACCATTGAAATCAGGTAAAGTACCATTAAAATCTGGCATAGTACCATTGAAATCAGGTAAAGTACCATTATTCATCTGTTTATGATTAAATGGTAAAGTAGCATTATTATTTGAGACAGTACCATTGAAATCTGGCATAGTACCATTATTATTAGGTGTTGTACTATTATCGGTTATATGTCCGTTATTATGGTTTCCGTTTCTTTGATTTTCAGATAAGGAATCTGATCTACTAGATGTTGATATCTTATTTGAAAATGAATTATCATTTATCATGTTCATAGCATTTCCTGCGAAATGAGCAGAATTTGAAGCTATGGAATTTGTATCAAAACCATTAGTAGGTGCGGAGTTATTGACTGTTGTTGTGTCGTTTAATGCTGAACCTGCAGCGAATGCCGTTGGTATTAACATTATTCCGACTAAAAATACTAATAGTATTGAGATTGTGAAAATTTTTTTAGTCATTTTTAATTCCCTCACTTTTTAATTTTTTTTAATTCAAATTTTTTTAGAGATTAGTTTTTTAGATTTTTACTCTCTAATTAATTTAGTTTGACACAAAACAATTCATGTCGAACTGTGCTTATACTTAATTTTCAACAAGTATATAAAGGTTTTGCTTTTTTCTTAAAAATTTTATAAAAAAATAGCCTAAAATTTAAACAATTATAAATAAAAAATATTAATATATGAACATTAAAATAAGAATATTAAAATAAAATATACCCAAATACAAAAAAACCAAAATAAATTAAAGAAAATAACAAGTTAAAAACAAAAAACAGCCACAAATAAAGCCCAAAACACCAAAACAAACAAAAAATCAATGAAAAAAAGAACATTAAATATTAAATCCATGTATAAAGCTCTAAACTAAACAAAAACAACGATATTACTTACCCCCAAAGTCGAACCCACCAAAACGAATACCCCCAATACTCCACCAAACAGGACAAAAACCATAAAAAATAGGATTATTAAAATAAAATCAACATATAAACAAGTTAACACAAACAAATTGACACAAACAAAAAGAATAAAAAGAAAATCAGCACTATAAAACCTTTTCAAAACAAAATCAACTTACAATCCATTAAACAATTAAAAAACAAATAAATCAACAGTAATCTTAATAAATATAATTAATAACACAGTAATCATAAGATAAATAAACTAAAACAATCAAATTATAATAAAAAACATGAATATTAACCCAATAACAATAAAAAAGAAAACCTCATTAAAACCAGTTATTAAGCTAAAAAAAGCTTTATCTATGGAATTATGAAATTAAAGCCAAAATAACATCAAAAATAAATCAAGAAATATCCAACTAAACAAAAATACTATTAAGAAAATAAAAGACCCAAATAGAAAAATCAAACATACAATAACTATTTAAGACCAATAAAAGAATTTTAACCCTTAAAAATATTATAAGATAATAAAATGATTTAACTAATTATAATAAAATAATATAATAATATAATTAATAATAAAAAAAATGGGGATTTTTAACTAATGAGTATTGAAGATGAAAAAGAAAAATTAAGAAAAGAAGTATGGGATGAATTATACTCTAAAAACCTCAGCCACAGAGAAAAAGGAGATTACAGTAAAATACCCGACTTTAAAGGAAAAGAAACAGCAGCAAATATTTTAAAACAAACACCTGAATATAAAAATGCAAAAACAATATTTGTATCCCCAGATTCAGCACAAATTCCTGTAAGATACAATTGCATAATCGACAACAAAACACTAATTATGGCCACCCCTAAACTAAAAAATGGTTATTTAATTTTAAATGAAGAATCAAAAAATCATCCACAAGAAGCAGCCACCAAAGAAGGAGCATTTAATTATGGGGAAAAAATAGAAGATTTAAATACTATTGATTTAGTTGTTGAAGGATCTGTAGCTGTGGATATTGAAGGTAATAGATTAGGAAAAGGTGGAGGATATGGAGATATGGAAATAAGTGACTTATACAATAAAAAAGTTATAAATGAAAATACCCCTATTGCAACCACAATACACCCCTTACAAATTAAAGAACATATACCAATTTTAAAACATGACTTTAAGATTAATATGATTGTAACTTCAGAATCTAAAATTTATACAAAAGAATTCAAATCATAACAAAAGAAATTTCACAAATAGAAAATTATTTATCTATAAAGAAACAAAAAACAATGTACATAAAAACAGCAATTTGATAAAATTTCCTAATTAAAAGCATACCTCACAAAAAATAGAATAAAGGAAAAAGACATAATATTTTACAAAAAGAATAATATGGAAAGATATGGTTTGTGAATAAATTATAGCTTTTTATTAGGATTTTATCACAAAATGGAGGCCTTACTAGACAATAATGAGTGATTGATCGAGTTATTATCCAATAAGAAAAAGTAGTGGGAAATATCCATAATAACTAATTACATTCTCACCCCCTTATGAATAAAAATGGATCCCTTTTTCACAGTGACTTTTTTATAATAATTCAAATTCTTAAAAATCACCCATAAAATTGAAGGAAGGAAATGAAAAAAAACTACTTGAAATATATTGTCTATAAGGCCTCCTCTATTTCTTATACACAAAAAACTCTTTTTATATTAAACTTATTTTAAAAAAAAAATATGGAGTAGTGATAATCTGAAATTTACAAACAAAACTTTAACATTAGATTATCCTTCAACATGGCAAATAAAAGAACATGACATTGAAGAATGTGTGCTTATTTTAGATCATGAAAATAAAAAAAGTAGAATAATGCTTTTAAAATATCCTGGGGACGGTATAAATTTAAATTATATAAAATCTGCTGTAGAAACTATCCCTCGAAGTGATACTTTAAAAACATTAGATTCACGTATAACTATTATTAATAATATTCATGTTCATGAATTTCAAGCAATTGATGTTACACAAAATCCACCACTTAAAACTCGTTCTATTGGATTAATTCACAATGACGATGCTTATATTTTTGATTATTTCACATTTGGATTGAACAATCCTGAAGATAATGACCTTAATAAAATATTTACAAGTTTAAATTTCAAATAATTCTTTAATCCTCCTTAATATTTGGATAAAGTTTATAAAAGATGAAAAAAATAAACTTATAAAAACTTTTATTAAAATTCATTTATAGGGGAAATGATAATTTTATGATAAAAAATGTAGAAGGTCACTGCCCACAATGTGGAAGTAATAGTATAGTACTTGCAGTGGAAAATGAAAAAATTGTCGATAAATATTGTCCTGATTGTGGTTATAGAGGATTGGGAATAGAAATATATCAATATTTTGTTGATGAATAAAAAAAAAGAGATTAAAGGAGTTCGTTAGTGATGGCTAGATTAAGTAATATATACCAAGATGAAAATATTTCATTCAATTACCCCAGTACTTGGGAAGAGCAAGATTCCTCAACAAGGGGGGATTCATGTATTAAAGCTTTAGGTAGAATAGAAAACAATTTACCAAGTACTATAACAATATATGCTTATCCTGAGGAAAATGATAAAAGCACTAGTGAACTTTTTAATGAGTTAAAAGATAGTTTCACTAATCAAGGTATGGAAATTGTTAATGCAGAACTTGGATCTATTGATGGAGTGGATTCAATTAAAATAGTTTCTAATGCAAAAATTGAATCTAAAACATTACAATTACATGCAACATTCTTATTTAATGATAATTTAATGTATGTTTTTGAATTAACCAGTTTCCCCGAAGCAACAAGCGAAATTGAAGATTATAATGATGTGGTTAACTCATTAATTTTCCTTCAATAAATAATGGTTATAGTAAAATATTTAATTACAAAATTCTCATAACTAATAATTATAGTATAATATTAACTATAATAATTTTATTAGGAGATGACATTAAAATGGATTATGAAAAACTTAAAGGTACAGAAACCAAAAAAAACTTAGAAACAGCATTTGCTGGAGAATCTCAAGCTAGAAATAAATATACATATTATGCTAGTAAAGCTAAAAAAGACGGATATGTTCAAATAAAAAACATATTTGAAGAAACAGCACATAATGAAAAAGAACATGCAGAAATCTGGTTCAAATATTTACATGAAGGTGAAGTACCAGACACTGAAACAAATCTTGCAGATGCAGCTGCAGGTGAACACTACGAATGGACTGAAATGTATAAAGAATTCGCAGAAACCGCAGAAAAAGAAGGTTTTGACGAACTTGCATTTAAATTTGCTGCAGTAGCAGATATTGAAAAAGAGCATGAAGAAAGATATAATACTCTTTTAAACAATGTTAAAAATGATAAAGTCTTTAAAAAAGGTGAAGAAGTAGAATGGCAATGCAGTAACTGTGGTCACATCTTCAAAGGAACTGAAGCTCCTGAAATATGTCCAGTATGCAGTCATCCAAAAAGTTACTTCCAAGTAAGACCTAGAAACTATGAATAAATAAAGGTCAATACTAATCTAAAAAAAAAATTATATAAAAAAAATCTTTTGGGATACCTTTTTCTCTTTTTTTTATTAATCCCAAAAAAAATCTTTTTTAAAAATCTAATTAATTTTATTATAAAAAAAAATGAAAAAAGAAAATAAACAAACTTGTTCTAAAGGTACCTGTGCCCCAGTACCCATAAATAGTAAAGTAGGCATTATAACTCTAATTTTATTAATAATTCTTATAATCATTATAGTACTAAAAGGATTAAAAATAGTCTAAAAAAAAATGAAGGAGAAAGTAAAAAAATGGCTAGATATAAATGTAAAGTATGTGGGTTTATTTTTGATGAAGAGGAAGCTGGGAAAAAAATAACTGAAATTGATGTTTGCCCTTTCTGTAAACAACCTGCAGCTTATGTATTCGAAAAAATCAAAGAAGAAAAAGAAGAAAAAATTGTTGAAGAGGAAACTCCATTAGACTATCCTCCAGAAACTATTAGAACAGATGCTAACATGCCAGAAATGACTGATATTCATCGTATGTCAGTTCATGGTGAAAGTATCATTGATGGTATGGGAACACAATTACCAATGCCTTCATGGAAAGATATTCTTGTTATAGCTAATCAATTAAACCCTGCACCATTAGATGAAGATGCACCTGTAAAATCAACAACTATTATAGGTAAAAATGCTAAAAAACCTATGGTGCTTGAAAGTCCAATTTATATTTCACATATGTCATTTGGAGCATTATCTAAAGAAACAAAAATAGCATTATCTAAAGGAAGTGCTCTTGCAAAAACTGCAATGTGTAGTGGTGAAGGAGGAATACTTCCAGAGGAAATGGATTCAGCTTACAAGTACATTTTTGAGTATGTTCCAAATAAGTATAGTGTTACTGATGAGAATCTTAAAAATAGTGATGCTATTGAAATAAAGATAGGTCAAGGAACTAAACCTGGAATGGGTGGGCATTTACCTGGTGCTAAAGTAACACCTGAAATAGCTAAGATCCGTGGTAAAAATGAAGGTGAGGATATTATAAGTCCATCTAATTTCCCAGAAATCCAAGGGAAAGAAGATTTAAAAAATATGGTATCTATGCTTCGTGAAAAAAGTGAAGGCAGACCTATTGGAATTAAAATAGCTGCAGGTCGTATTGAAGAGGATTTAGAATATTGTTTATATGCTGAACCTGATTTTATCACAATTGATGGTCGTGGAGGAGCTACTGGTGCTAGTCTTAAATTAGTTAGAGATGCTACAAGTGTTCCTACAATTTATGCTCTTTATCGTGCTAGAAAGTATTTAACTGAACATAATAGTGATGTTGATCTTGTGATAACTGGTGGTTTAAGAGTATCTAGTGATTTTGCAAAAGCTTTATCTTTAGGTGCTGATGCTATTGCTATAGCTTCTGCTGCTTTAATTGCTGCTGCTTGTCAACAATATCGTATTTGTGGAACTGGAAATTGTCCTGTTGGTGTTGCTACCCAAGATCCTGAATTACGTGCAAATTTCCAAGAGGTTGCTGCAACTAAGAGAGTTGCTAATTTCCTGAATGTTTCTTGTGAGGAAATTAAGACATTTGCTCGGATTACTGGTAATAGTAATGTTCATGATTTAAATGTGGATAATCTTGCAACTACTAATTCTGAGATAAGTGATTATACTAATATTAAACATGCATAATCTCTTTTTTTCTTTTTTTAATAAAAATTAAATGTTTATGAAATTACGAATTAGAATAAATCATATTAAAATATTCACTTATATCCAAATAAATATATTAAGGGTTCAACAATACACACATAAAAAAACAAATATAATAATTTAAATATAAAGTAAAACATAAAAATAAAACAATTAACAAATGAGGCAAAATAATAAAAAAAACTGTAAAGTGAAAATTTAAACCATAAAAAAAACAAAAAGGAGAGCAAAATGAAATGGTTGAATTAACCAAAGAAAAAGAAGAAAAACTCCGAAAAATGTTAGATGAATTCTTCCCTAACTTAGAAAATCTTCAAATCACAATAAAAGAAGATAAAATTTATCTATGCTCACCTTTATCCGTTGCAGAAGCAAAGTTAGAAATAAAACACATCGAAGCAGTTGAAAAATTACTCAATGCCAAATTTGAAGGAATAATAAGCAACAATGGATTATACGGCTCAATATACAAACTAAACTAAAAAAAAAATAAAAATTGAGAGTCATGAAACATGACAAAATTAACCCCTGAAAAAAGAGAAAAACTTATGGAATTCTTGAAAGAATATTTTCCCGACTCACTTTCTGATATTAAAATTACTGAAAAAGATGGGAAAGTTTACATATGCTCTTCACTATCAATTGCAGAATCAGATTTTGGAATGGAACATATGCAAAAAGCAGAAAAATTATTAGATGCAGAATTTGAAGGACTTATAAGTAACAATGGATTATATGGATCAGTATACAAACTAAACTAAAATATTAATTAAGTTTAAAGACGGTTAAAATGCCACAATTAACTACAGAAAAAAAATTAGAAAAATATATACATGAAAGATTTCCAACTGTAAAAGATTTAAAAATTGAAAGAGATGAGGATAAATTTTATTTATGGTCCTCCCTACCAATATCTGAAGCTAATTTAAAAATGGAAGATATTGAAACCGTTGAAAAATTAATAAATGCTGATTTTAAAGGAATGGTAAGTAACAACGGATTATACGCAACTATTTACCCACTAAAATAAGAAAAAAACCCTCCCATTACCTTCTCATTATAATAAAACACACTTTTTTTATAAATTAACAACTATTTTTTTAGCTATTTTAAAAAAAATTTTTTTATATAATATACTAAATTTTAATAAAAATATTACTTTCCAAATGCTCTCGGACTTTTTTTATAAGATACAAAAATTAAAAAAAATATTAACCTAAACAAAAAGAAGCCCAACATCCCCCATAATAAAAAATGTGGGAAAAAACTAGAATAAAAAAGGGGGAGGTGTGAAAGCAAAATGCAAAAACAAAAAACCTTATTTGACATAATTGAAGAAGAAAGTAGCATATTCAGAGACAGAGATGTATTCCAAACCAACTACACTCCTGAAACATTAAAATACAGAACACCACAATTAGAAACAATGGCTTTTTATTCACGAAAAGTAAAAAGAGGTTATGCACCAAATAATATAGAAATTAAAGGCCCCAATGCTACAGGAAAAACCACAACAGTCACCAAATATTTACAATTAATACAAGAAGCCTATGAAAATGTTATAGGATTAATAATTAACTGCCAAATCCACAGAACAGAATACACAATACTCACAGAAATTTATAAAAAATTATTCAATAAAAAAACACAAAACAACACTCTAAACACAATAAATATTTATGACGAAATAATGACATACATAACAGAACATAAAAAAGTGTTAATTGTAGCTTTAGATGACTATGATGCTATAAAAAATAATATTGAACTTAATAAAGTATTATACACCCTACTTAGAGTACATGAAACTTACAATGAAGCAAAAATAAGTGTTATAACAATAACCAAACCCCAAAAACAAATTATACTTAACTTAAATATTAACACAATATTTTTACCAGTGAATATTTATTTCCCCACTTACACTAGATCTCAAATATATGATATATTAAAACAAAGAACAGAATTAGGTTTTTATAATGGAGTAATAAGTGATGCATACCTAGAACATTTAACTGATATTACTTACAATTCTGGAAATATTAGAGCAGGTATTAAACAATTATTAAATGATGGTGAAAAGGCAGAATATTATGGTAAAAAAAGAATATAACAAATTAAATCCCCTTATTTTTAATTGTTTCTTTTTAATATTTACAATTTATTTTATTTTATAGAGAATAAATTCCCCCCTTTACGATTTTTTTTTAATGATTATAAAAGCCCTCTTCCCTTTACGATTTTTTAAATTTGAATTTTCTTTTATAACCTATAAGAATTATTCTCCCGTGTTAAATATAATGTGGAATTCCCCTTTACGTATTAAACTTAACATGGTTTCCTTTTTTCTGTGATTGAATTATAAATTATTTATAAATGCAAGTTAAACTTATTTTCCCCTTTTTTTGTAAAAATAGTATTTTTCAGATTAAACAGCTCCCCCTTTACTATTCCATTCCTTATTACTTAATCACGTGTTACTTTGGATTTTATTAAAATTTAAAAAATTTGGGACATTGAGATACTTTTTAAAAGTGGAAAAAGTAAGATGTGGACATGGAACTTTTGAGCTTGAAAAATTATAATTTCTATTTAAAATAAGTATTAAACTATGCATATTTAATGAAATTTTTAGATTACTTAAACTACTTATATTAGCTACAATCATTCATTTTTATTACAAAAAATGTAGTTTTAAGTATCTTTTATTTTATTTTAGCACAGTAAAACAATAAACCTCCCTCATATGTTTCTCATATAAGGCACCCATTAATTCATCAATAATAATTTGAAAAAAGACATATATAAGCTTTACTAAATAATTCTCACTAAAAAATAACTAAACAAAATAACAAAAAGAGATAAAAATTAGGAAAAATTAAACAAAAAAGACTTTTTAACTATTTTATTAATTTAAACTTAGGAAACTGAGACATTTTCATATATTTTTCAATATTTGGACATAAAAGTCTAGCATAATTTAAAGAATAATCATATAATTTTAAAGCATTCATTTTACTAACTGGACGTAAACCATGAGCTAAAACACTACTATTACGTTTTTCAAGCTCTTTTCTAACTTTACTATCTTTAATGTAATACTGTCCTAAATCATCATTTAAATATCTTAACATATTAAAATCATTATACATTGATAAAGTAAATGTTGATTTTGGATTATCAAAATTATTAATATTCAATTTAGTTAATATTTCTTGATAATCATCAGGAACAGTGTTTTTAAATGCTTCCTTATTAATATCAAATTTTAAACTTTTTATAACTTCTTTATCAACTAAACCTAATTTATTAAGTTTTAGTTGAGCAACTAATTCCATAATACGATATAATCGTGCAACAGCATCATCATATTTTCCTTCTTCTATACGACGGTATGCATTATTCAATAAATCTGGAAGGTAAAAGTAAATACTATTTTTATTAGGATTATTTTTAGTTGAAATTTTGTTTTCTAAAAATATTTGATTGCTTTTCATTTGATCTAAAAATTGAGGATTATACTTTTTAAAATCTTCAATAATATATTCTTCCCCAAAATTTACATTTAATAAGTTTTTAAGACATTTATTTAAGTATATAGTGGATTTATCTTCATTAACTAATTCTATGTTAAATTTATCCCATGCATCATAAATATTTATAATTTCTATGTAAAAAGCAGACATTTTTTTAAGAGAAGGTTCTTCTAGTTTGGATTTTGCTTGTTTTAAGTTTTCTCTTGCTGCTTGGAATTGGTAGTTGTTGAAGAATTCTTTTCCTCTGTTAAATTCAACTACTGCATATAAGTCAAATGGATCTTTTTGTTTTTTGATTTCTTCAAATCCATCTTTTACTATTCCTAAACCACCTTTATCTCTACCTTCTTTTGAAGAGGTTCCTACATATGAGTATTCTATATTTTCCCCTACTGCTGCTAGAACTAATCCTGCAACCATAGGTTTGGTTCCTCCAGTAAAATCCATTAATACTCTGAAGTTATCATGTTTTAGTTCTCTTATTACAAGACGTGCCTTAAAGAAGGATTCTTCTAAACTTTCTGGGTTGTGTATTTCTTTGTATCTTGTTTCTCCTTTAAAGTTGGATTTTTCGATTACATCTTTGGTTACTTTTAATGTGTCTTTAGAGTGTAAGAAATAAACACAATCTGGTTTAAATTCTTTCATACAAGTTACTAATGGTTCGTATGTTCCCCCTACACTTAGTATTAAAGCATTTAATTTGTTTTCTTCTTTCATTATTTTAATACACACCCTTTATTATTAAATATTAAAAAAATAGTTTTTTTATTATATTCATTATTTATTTTTTCATATTAATAATTTTAGATATATACATTAGATTTATTAAGTTTATTAAAATAATCATACAAACTATTATAATTACATTAATATGGGAAATAAATAACATTAGTATTAGTTAATAGTTTAATAATTTAGGTTAACTATGTTTTAATCGTGTATATTATTGTTAGGAAAAATAGAAGTATTTTGAAAAAATATAAAAGTTTATAAAACTGTAAAAAAAATAGTGTTTCATGCAGAATTTTAAAATGTGAAAAATTCTTTTATTAAAAAAAAATTATTTTAAAAAGGAGATGACTAAAAAAATGGCTATAAGAGAATATAAAAATGAGGACATAACAATTATCTGGGATTCAGACAAATGTACTCACGCAGGAATTTGTTGGAAAACTTTACCTGAAGTTTACCGTCCTAGTGAACGTCCTTGGGTTAAAATTGAAAATGCAACAACTGAAGAGTTAAAAGCACAAATAGATCAATGCCCTTCTGGAGCATTAATTTATCGTGAAAATGAAAAAGAAGAATAAATACTTTTTTTCTTCTTTTTTCTTCTTATTTATTCCACCTTAAAATTTAACATTTCTTATAATTACTCTTTAGATATTTCTCCTTTTTTTAAATTAAAAATGGTTTAAAAATTTTATTTATCCTTCTGGATTTTCAGATGGCCCACCAGAGGAAGAACCTCCAGATGAAGATCCACCGGAACTAGAACCACCAGAGGAAGAACCTCCAGATGAAGATCCACCGGAACTAGAACCTGAATTAGAAGAAGATGTGTGAGTAGTAGTTCCTGATGAACTAGAACCTGAACTTCCACTAGAACTGGATCCTGAACTTCCGCTAGAACCGCTTGAGGTGGTTGCGGCTGTATTGTTTGTAGTATTAGTTATGTTAGTTGTGTTATTAGCGGGTGTTGCGTTTGTGGTGTTTTGGTCAGTTGACCCTGTCATTACTACAGCAGCACCTACTCCAACTATTAAAATAATTATAGCTAATACTAATATAATTAAATTTTCAGTTTTCATTGTTATCTTAAATCCTATTTAATTTTATATAGTATTTTTTATGTTACAAAAAAATGTTTTTAAAATTTTTTTGTTGGTAACTTAATATTAGTTGTTTTCTTTATAAATATTTATTGATGGGATTTTTTGTTTTGTTAACAAAAAGGTTTATATAAAAGTTTTAAATAATAATAAAACGATATGAAATTTATTTCATATCTGTTGGAAAATAAACAAACAACCATTTTATAATCTCCAAAAAAAATTAAAATGGATTTCCAATATTTTTATTAAATCACAGGCATAATTAAAAAAAAAAAATAATTATGCCTACCTTTTACCTAAAAATACTATTTTTACTAAATCCCATTAAAATTCCTTAAATCCCCAATAAAAGAAACTAATTCTTTAAAAAAAATCAAATTACCAAAATTAAAATTCAGCAATAAGAGTAAAGTAATAAAAAATATGGATTTAATAGAAGAATAATAATAAAATATATAAATAAAAAGAATCCAAATATAAATCATGGGTTAAAATCCATTAAAGATTTAATGAAATTAAAACCATTGTTATAATCTCCATGATTAAACAAAATGTTTTAATTAGTTTCATTACAAAAAAAAGAAAGGAACCACGAAAAAATTTTTAGCTTTTAAAAAGAACATGGGAAAAATGTTTAAAAAAAAGGATTTAAACAATAAATTTCTAAATAAAGAAATTTAAACTTACACTGAAAAAAAGAACATTTTTTTATTAAAAAAAAAAATTCTTACAAAAAAAAATTAGAAACTAACCACTGCTAAAAAAAGGATTAATGGATTCTTTCTTTTTTTTACATTTTTTTAAAAAAGATTAAAACCCTAAATTATTTTTACTTTTTTTTATACATTATCTAATATTTCAGATGGTGCACCTGCTATTTCAACTAAATATTCTGCTTCAACAATATGTAATTTAGATGGAATAACAATACAATGTAAAGGTCCTCCAAAATCATAATCAATAAGGTTTTTTATATAATCTGCTTTAACTATATTGTCCTTAGATCCAACACGTGCAATACCTATAGCTAAAGTATCTGGACTTATTGAACCTTTTTCATCATCATAAATTTTCATTAAATATTCCAGCCCTTCATTAACACTCATATATCTATCTTTGTGTGCTTGAATATCTAATAGGACTAATGTGTGGAAATCCATTTTAAGATTTTCTTCTATTGCATAGTATGGAGATTTAGGGAAGAAATTTTCATCAGGAAATGGAATTGTTGTTACTTTACCAAATTTATAAGCTTGAAGACCACTAATTCCAGGAGCACTTGATAAGATAGATGATCCATGAATTACAGTGTAAGGTATGTTTTTCTTATGCACTTCAACCAGAAAATCTGAGTGTGTTGTTGCAATTAATGGGTCCCCTCCAGTTAGCAATGCAACATTTAATGTTTCTGCTTCTTTTAAGAAAATATTTTCTTCTTCTACTTCATTACGATTTAATATGATGATTTCTTTACCTATTATATCTTCAATATCTTTAAAGTTTGAACCGAATAATCGGCTTGTGAAAAATTCTGCATATACTTTGTCCATATTTTTTAATGCATTAATCCCTTTTAAACTTATATCTTCTGCATCGAATAATCCTAATCCTATTAAATAAAACATTTTTACATTAGTCTCCTATATTTGAACTTATTAATTTTTATAGTGAAAAAAAGAATAGTTAATTAAGTATTTGGTTAATAATAATATTTATATTTAGATATTAAATGGGATAATATTTTGAAAATAATAGTGGGAAAAATAAAGAGTTAGAAACTATTAAAATAAATCAAAGATTAACCAATTAAAGATATAAAGTTTAACTTAAAATAGATTAAAAACAAGGTTCTAATTAAAATTATTAAGTGATATGATGAAAAGTTTAAAAGTAGAGCTACATCATCTTAATGATGTGCGTAAAATCATTGCAGAAAAACAATTAATGAATATGGATTACAAAATCAAAACAGAAAAAGATTACGGATACATACCAATAAAAGAAACCACAAATGAAACACTAATCCAAGAAATAAAAAACACACTCCAAATGCCAGAATTAGAAATAAAAAACACAGACACAGAATTAACACCAACAAAACATTATCCCAAAAGTATAACTGAAGCTTTAAAAGGGAAACTAAACAACACAGAAATTGAAAATCTTAAAAAAAGCTTCGACACAATAGGAGATATTGTAATACTTGAAATACCTGAAGAATTAGAACCTGAAAAAGAAATAATAGGAGAATCAACCTTAAACTTCACAAAAAGAAAAAGCATATACATGAAAAAAAGTCCAATAGAAGGAGTTACACGTACAAGACAATTAGAACTTATAGCAGGCCAAGACAATCCCATAACAATACATAAAGAACATGGAACAAGATTAAAATTAGATGTTACAGAAGTATACTTCTCACCACGACTCGCAACAGAACGAAAAAGAGTATCAGATAGTGTAAAACCAGGTGAAGAAATACTAGATATGTTCTGCGGAATAGGACCATTCCCCATAGTAATCGCACATAATAAACCTTGTGAAATAACAAGTGTAGATATAAACGAATATGCAATAAAATACCTAAAAGAAAATATTGAATTAAACAAACTAAAAGGAACAATACACCCTATCTGTGGAGATATAAACCAAGTTGCAAAAGAACAATTATTAGATAAAAAATTTGACAGAATAATAATGAATCTACCCGGAACAGCATACCAATTCCTAGATTTAGCTATAAAACATACTAAAAACAATGGAATAATAAACTACTACGAATTCAGTGACAGCTTCGGACAAGGAATAGAACGTTTACAAGAAGCAGCACACAAACAAAACAAAAATGTGGAAATCTTAACAAATCGCAAAGTCAAAAGTAGTAGCCCTGGAAAATGGCATGTAGGAATAGATGCTAAAATAACAGAAAAATAAAAAAAAGGATAATTATAAAGGATTAATTATTCCTTCTTCAGTTATAATACCTGTGATTAAATCAGAAGGCACTATATCAAAAGCAGGATTAATTACTTCTGTCCCCTCAGGACAAATTCTACAATTACCATAATAACGTACTTCATCACCATCTCGTTCTTCAATAATAGTATCAAAAATATTTGCTTCTTTATCAAAGGTACTTAATGGTGCTGCTACATAAAATGGAACATTGAAACGTTTAGCTGCAAGAGCCACCATAAGTGAACCAATCTTATTAGCCACTCCACCAATAGCAACACGATCAGCACCAATAACCACTTTATTTATACGATTTTGACTCATTAAATAACCAGATGCTACATCAGGTATTAATTTAACAGGAATATTTTCTTGTTGCATTTCCCACACACTTAATCTTGCACCTTGACCACGAGGACGTGTTTCATCACATATAACATTAATATTTTTACCATCATTAAATGCTGAGCGTATAACTCCTAATGCAGTTCCATAATCAACACATGCTAATGCTCCAGCATTACAGTGAGTTAGAATAGTATCTCCATCATCTATGATTTCAGAACCATATTTACCAATATTTACATTAGTTTCTATATCTTCACAATACATTTTCATTGCTTCTTCTAAAGGATTATCAGATTCAAGAACTCGATTTACTGCCCAAAAAAGGTTAATTGCAGTTGGTCTAGAAGCTTTTATTTCATTAGCTGCAGTTTCTAAGTTTTCTCCTTTAATATCTGCAAGTGCCATACCGAATGCTGCTGCAACTCCAATTGCAGGAGCTCCTCTAACTGTCATGTCTTTTATTGCTTCTATAACATCTTGGTATGTGTCACAGTAAACATAAGTTAATTCATCAGGTAATTTAGTTTGATCTATAAGTTTTAGTCTGTTGTTAGTCCATTCTAATGTTTTCATATTTATCACGAAAAAATATAGTATTAATAAAAAAAAAGGGGTTTAAATGTTTTTTTTAAATTTTAAGGATTGTTAAATTTGTATACAAAACCCTCAAGATTTTTAATGGATATGATTCTTAAAAAAGTAGCATCCAACATTAATTCAACTTTATTAATCACATATAGTCCAAGTTCTGCATCGGGTATTCCATTATCAGTGTAAATAGTGATTTCTGTACCATCATCATTTATTTCATAATTTAACTTATCATAAGTAGGGCAGGAATCTGTTGTGAAATTTTCTAATTTTTTCTCTAAATCTTCAGGTAATCTTTTTACCATTTTAAAATTATTCTCCTTCTACTTTTATTTTTTTTAAAAAAAATTTGTAAGTTAAATCATAGTGTATTATGTTATTAATTATAAAATTAGTAGTATATAATTATTTATAAAAAAAAAGAGTTTTGTAAAAAAAAGTAAAAAAAAGAATTAATTTAGTAATGACTTTGTGGGGTCATTCCTAAATGTTTATCTGAACCATGTTTTCCAGGAATACCATAAGCATCAGCACGGCATTGGGTACAAGCACGGAATACTGGAATAATTTCTTCTACTTCATCACGTACTTTTTCCATCATTTCACATCCTGGTCTTTCATAGTCTTTCATTTTATTTAATGGTATGAGAGGTAGGACATTCATGATTGATGCTCCTCGGGCTTTAACTTCTTTTGCTATGTCAACGATGTGTTCATCATTTAAACCAGGTATTAATACACTGTTTACTTTAACAATAACACCATTGTTTGTGAGTTTTTCTATTCCTTCTAATTGGTTTTTAAGTAATATTTCAGCTGCTTCTTTACCTTTGTATACTTTTCCATCTAATGCGACGAATGAGTATATTTCTTTTCCTATTTCTGGGTCGACTGCATTGACTGTTACTGTTACTGAGTTTACTCCTAGTTCTGCTATTTTGTCAGCGTATCTTGGTAATAATAATCCATTTGTACTCATACATTTTATTAGGTCTGGTTTTTCTTTTGCTAGTTTTTCGAAGAATTCGAATGTTTCTTCATTAGCTAATGCATCTCCTGGTCCTGCTACACCTACTACAGCTATTGGTCCTTCTTTTGTCACTTCTTTTACATGTTCTATTGCTGCATCTGGTTTCATTACACAGGATGCTACTCCTGGTCTGTCTTCTTCTGTGTTAAGTGATCTTGTGCAGAAGTTACATGCTATGTTACATTTTGGTGCAATTGGTACATGTGCTCTTCCTACTTTATCATGCATTTTTTCATTAAAACATGGGTGTGCTCTTGTAAGGTGTGCGAAATTTGATCCGTTATGTTTTCCGTCACAAGTTTTGTCGCCTTGTTTTGTTTTCATTGATTCCATAAGTACCATATCCTTCTTGAATATTAAATATTTATTTTTTGTATTTTTTTCTATTAGTTTTACTTTTTATGTTTTTATTATTTAAGTATTGTATTTTGGATTTTTTTATATCCTAAGTAATGTTAGTGTATGTACGAATTAACATATAAAGTTAACTATTGTTATTAAAATATTAATAATAAGAATATTGAAAAAGTATTAATATGGTTTTATAAAAAAATAAAGAAAAAGAAAAATTGATGAAAAGAATATTAATTATCGTTTTCATCAGTATTTTCTAAATCTCCATCTTTATTTGTTTCATATTCTTCCTCATATCTTCTTCTTCTCATAATAGTAGAAGAAGTAGTTTCTGCACTAATTTCAGATGAACTAGGAGTACTAGTAGAACTAGATTGACTACTTGCACTAGATTCACTACTAGCAGTGTTAACATTAGTTGTGCCTGTTGCAGCTGCGTTTGCAGCATTTTGAGCAGCAGTTAAACCATTACGATCTAAACCATTAGCATCATATCCTGCAGCATTATAACCTGCAGCATTGAAACCATTAGCATCATAACCATTAGCATCATAAGTAACAGTTGTGCTTGTAGTAGTAGTTGTTCCAGTAGTTGGAGTAACAGTTGAATCAGTAGTAATAGTTGTTGTATCAGTTACTGTAGGAGTTACAGGTTCACTAGGAGTTACAGGTTCACTAGGAGTAACATCATCACTACTTGGTGTAGTGCTTGGAGCGGTTGCTTCAAGAGGCACACTGTTATCTACAGCATTAGTATTAGTTGCATCGACAGTTGCATCTACTTCAGAACTTCCACTGTTATCACCAATTGTAGCATCTTCAGTAGTATCAGTTACAGGTACACTGTAGGTTGGAGTGTCAACAGCTGTTGGAGTATTATCTTCAACAGGAGCTG
>JAEZRD010000012.1 GCA_023440975.1 Methanobacteriota archaeon
CCTTTCACCGTTTCCAATCGAAGTACCACCAAATTTGGCTATTATTGTCTCCATATTTTATTCACAACCTAAGATTATTGATAATTTTTATAATTATTATTGTTATTTGTTTAATGATGCACTGATAGTTTAAAATTTTTTTCTTAAATATTTTTTAAGTGCATATAAACTATTATACATATATTATTTATAGAGGTTCAATATTTATAAATCTAATTAATATATTTTATTAAAAATTTGATTTAAAAATGGGTGATATTTTGAATGTTTACAAATAAATTTGAAAATAGAATTGAAAAACCAATAAAATAATAAAAAATATGAATAAAATATTACCCATATATTTTACAAAACCCAAAAAAAGACTAAAAAATAATAAATTAAAAAATAATATAAATTAAGAAAATAAGTAAAAAAAAGATGTAAAAATAAGTTAAATTAAGCTTGAGTAGCTTGTTGTCTAACTAATCTAGTTACGTAACCAGCAATCTTATTTCTTAAATGTTTAGTACTTACAGTAGAATACTCAGCGACTAATTTTTTGTTTTCATCAAATTCAGTAGTAAATACTCCTGGGTGAGTTTCTATAAGTTCTTTGGATATACGTTTTACAAAAGTAGTTCTAATATTACCCATCATCTTCCCTCCATAATAATTCTTTTTGTTTATTTTTACTTAACATAGCAAGCATATTCATAATAACACTGAGAATATCTCCATCGATATCCTTTTCTTTAGCTAATTTTAAAACTTGATTATGGACTTCATCTTCACGAGACTTATCATAAATTTCCATACCTAAAAATTTCTTAGCTGTAACAACATCCTTAGCTAAAGCAGTTCTTTCATCAATTAAGTTAATCAAATCATTATCAATTTCATCGATTCTTTTCCTAGATTTCTGAAGAAGTTCTTTTGCTTCTTCTTCATTATTACACAAGTTAATATTCTTGTTCTCTTCCACGAAAAATTCTCCATAAGTATTTGATAATACTCATAATATGTAGTTAGTAATATATAAATGTAATTTTTTCCAGTAAAACTGAAAAATTTTAACCTACAAATTTAGTACCATCATTATTAACAACAGTTTCAATAATTTCCCCAGTATCAAAATCTGCCCAAGCACCTTTAACATCATCAATATGCTCATCATCAACAATAGCAACATAAGCAGAACCTGAACCAGACAAACCAGAAGCTAAAGCACCAGATTTTAATGCTGAAATAGCTATCTCATTATTAAATTTAAGAGTAGTACCATAAATCAAACCATTCAAATTCAATGCATTATAATAATCACCTTGACATGCCTTCTCAAAAGCCATATCCACTAAAGGTGAAAGAAGTTTAATTCTTTCTAAATCAACAGATCCACTTAATGAGGGAGTATCAGGCATATGAATAAGTACATTATTTTCCACCATATCCTCTTTCAAAATAATTTTACGATTATAATTATCTGTTATCAACACTCCTCCAAAATAAGAAGCTGTAGCATCATCAAATGATCCTGTGATAGTAACACCACAATCTAAAGAAGCATCAATAGCTAAATCAATTATTTCCATGTCAGTTAATGGTTTAAGATTTAATTCTTCACTAATCAAAGCAGCAGTAGCCATAGTAACTGCATTAGATAAAGCACTACTACTTGATAAACCTGAACCTAAAGGAATGTGAGATTCAGTCCCAATTTTTATTCCAAAACTTAAATCATCTTTTTTAAACTCATAATATTCCAATACTTTATCAACACATTTATACATTAATTTTGGGTCCGCTCCAATGTCAGAAATACATTCAATATTTTCATTTGTCATTTCAGCTTGAATTATATTATTTAAATCAATTCCAAATGCTGAACCTGAACCTGTGGCCATAGCATTTATTATAGTTGCAGAAGCTGGAGATTGGACTATTTTTTTCATATTAATTCACCTAAAAAAAATTTGATATTAAATCTAAAAAAATAAAAGTTTTTAAAAATTTGATAACTAATATATATTTATTAATTCTATAATAAATAATATAAAAATTTATTTTTAAATTATAATTATTTTCAAGTTGATAAGAATGGATGAAAAATCAAAATACTTTGGATATGGTATAATCGGAGGATTTGCAATCATACTCATTGTAATTTTGATAGCTACTTTAATACCAATTGGTGTAAACACATTAACACCTAATACTATAGCAGTTATTCCAATTCATGGAGAAATTAGTTACAATTCTAATTCTAATCAAGTTGTAACTAACCCTAATGATTTTCAAGCAATGATGAATAAAGCAAACTCTGATGATAAAGTTGCAGCTATAGTTTTAGATGTAGATAGTGATGGTGGAAGTTTAGTTGCTACCCAAGAAATGTTAGCTAGTATAAATCAATCTTCCAAACCCGTAGTTGCATGGATCGGTGATAGTGGTTCATCTTGTGGTTATTTAATATCTACAGGTGCTGATAAAATTATAGCTAGTCCTAATTCTGCTATTGGTAACATTGGTTTTGTTTTATCAAGTGCAGATTTATCTCCTTATTATTCAAAGTTAGGGATTACTGCAGATATTTCTAAGGGTAATACATATAACACTATTTCCCCAAGTTATAATAGTTTAACTACAAATCAGAAGAATATGATAAAGAATATGCTTAAAAGTGATTCAAGTTATTCTGTATCTACAATTAGCCAAAATCGTAACTTGAATAATTTTACTGTTAGTAGTTATGTTAATGGTAAAGTTTGTAGTGGTAATACTGCTTTAACTAAAGATTTAATTGATGGTGTAGGAACTCGAAATCAAGCTATCCAAATTGCTGCTAATGAAGCTAAATTAACTAAGTACAATATTGTTGTATATAATAATAAGACTGATTTAAGTACTGATAGTTTCTCTAATCTTAAAAATGCACTTACAAAAAAATAGTTATATTTTGAGAATTTATTATTAATTACAATACAAAAGTATAAATACTAAAATTGTTTATAATTATACTAACGAATTAAAATGAAATAATATTATAAGTAAAACTATAATATAATTAGAACTAAAAAAAAATTAATAATTACATAAATTAATAAATAGGAGAGATTCACAATGGCAACTTTAGTAGAAGTATTTACCT
Organism: Methanobacteriota archaeon; assembly: GCA_023440975.1. Lineage (GTDB taxonomy): Archaea > Methanobacteriota > Methanobacteria > Methanobacteriales > Methanobacteriaceae > Methanobrevibacter_A. The sequence continues at coordinate 3,128 of JAEZRD010000012.1, forward strand.
CCCCAACATGCCCCCACTGCCCAGGAGCAGTTAGAGTAGTTGAAGAAGCAAAAAAAGAAATCGCAGATTTAGAAGTAGAAGTTCTTGACACTTCTGATTCATCAAACCGTCAAAAAGCTATGGACTATGGAATATATGCAGTCCCAACTATAGCAATTAACGGTGTTGTAGAATTTGTTGGTGCACCAACACTTTCAGAATTAATGTCAAAATTAACCAACTAAAATTGTTAATTTTAACATTTTTTTTTAATTTTTATTTTTCTTATTTTAAACACTATTTTTAACAAATCCAAATACACAATAGCTTAAGCTATCTAAAAAAAAGAGCAATTAATTCTATTTGAAAAAAAATATTAATATATTAAATTAAATATTAAAAAAAGAAAAAAAGAGTTTTTTAATTAAAATACTTTTTAATTAAAAATTCCCTTGAGGCAATGCATTATAAGCATCATGAGCATTTTGTAATTCTTGTTTAGCATTTTTCAATCTTTGATCCACTTCAGATGAAGATTTACCCATTGACAATGCACTATCAACCTCATCCAAACTATTTTTAGCCCGGACTAACTCAAGCTTTGCATCAGCAAACTGTTGTTGTAAACTATCATTATTAGAAGCATAAATCGCAACTTGAGTTGTGTTAAACTGTCCCTCTAAATCAGAATAATTAGATCTAAGACTAGCTAACTCATCATATTGAGTACCACTTGAGATACCACCACTTAAATTACTACTCACTAAACTAAAACCAATATAAGCCGCTACAATAATTGTAACTATAATCATGACGATTCCAAGGATAGATATCATCATAGATGTTGATTTAAATAAATTTAAACGTGATTTCTTCATAAAAAACTCCTATTTTTAGCTAAAACTTAAAGAAATTTTACCTAAAAAAATAATTATTACTAATATTTTAAATTCCTAATTATTAAAGTTTATTAAAAAAAAGTTTTAAAAAAAACAAACAAAAATACTTTTCTTAATTTATAAATAATATAGAAAATAAATAAAAAGATACTATGAATTCAAGCGAAAAAATAAATTTAACAACCGCCAAATTCGAGGAATTTTTCACAACAAAATACAAAGACCAAGTATATGGAATATTAGAAAAATATCCTGACGAAAGATCATTAATAATCGATTATCAAGATTTAGAAATGTTCGACCCTGACCAAGCAGATTTATTACTTGAAAAACCAGAAGAAGTAATAAGTGCTGCACAAAAAGCAGTCAAAAATATCGACCCATTAATGAAAGGTGCGGAAATCAATGTGAGATTTGCCAATGTCACAAATGTCATACCCCTAAAAATATTACTCAGTAAATATATTGGAAGCTTCGTATCAGCTGACGGGATAGTTCGTAAAACAGACGAAATAAGACCAAGAATAGAAACTGGAGTATTTGAATGTAGAGGATGTATGAGACTACATGAAGTAGAACAAACAAACGATAGACATATAATGGAACCAAGTTTATGTAGTGATTGTGGAGGAAGATCATTCAGACTCTTAGAAGGGGAAAGTAAATACATAGACACACAAACTGCACGTATGCAAGAACCACTAGAAAACTTATCTGGAGGAACAGAACCTAAACAAATGTTAATGGTTCTTGAAGATGATTTAGTTGATAATTTAAATCCTGGAGATAAAGTAAGAATCACTGGAGTGCTTAAAACATTCAGAGAAGAACGAAGTGGTAAATTTAAAAATTACATTTATGTAAACTACATTGAACCCCTAGAACAAGAATTCGAAGAATTATCATTAAGTGAAGAAGATGAAGAAAAAATCATAGAACTAAGTAAAGATCCACATATCTATGATAAAATTATACAATCTACTGCACCAAGTATTAGAGGACACCGTCCAATTAAAGAAGCAATAGCATTACAACTCTTCGGAGGATCCGCGAAAATCTTAGAAGATGAAACACGATTACGTGGAGACATTCATATTTTAATAGTAGGGGATCCAGGTACAGGGAAATCACAAATACTCAAGTATGTTTCAAAATTAGCACCACGTAGTATATATACAAGTGGTAAAGGTACAACAGGTGCAGGATTAACTGCAGCAGCAGTAAGAGATGAACTTGGAGGATGGTCTCTGGAAGCAGGAGCATTAGTACTTGGGGATCAAGGAAACGTATGTGTTGATGAATTGGATAAAATGCGTTCAGAAGATAGAAGTGCACTTCACGAAGC
>JAEZRD010000076.1 GCA_023440975.1 Methanobacteriota archaeon
CTACACCGGATATTATTTTAATCTTTAATTTAGATGATCCTTTGAAGGGTACTTGTTTTTTTACTCGTGATGAACGGGATGAGTTGTTTATTTTTATTCGTCTTAATATTGATGATTTGATGCTTAAGAAGTTGCGTAAGTATAATTATCCTGTAACTTGCACAGGTAATGGTGATTGTTATATTTATGTTAATGTGGATAGTTTTAATGAGGATTTTAGTCTTATTTTGGATATGTTGAGTTTCAGTCCTGAATTTGATAATGGTTATAAGTTGGTTAATATTAAGTATACTATGTTTTCTAATGATGATAATGGTTATTGTGATATTTGTGGAGGTAAACTTGGTGATAGGTTAACTTATCAAGGTTATTTGCATATTCTTAGTGAGGAGTATCCTACTTATTGTTTGGATTGTTTAAAGCAGATTTTTATTGTTTATAGTTTTAATTTCTTCCGTGATGTGTTGAATCATGGTTTGAAGTTAGAGGATGTTAAAGCTTGTAATAATAGTGATTTGTATAATTTCTATTTAGGTTTATTGAATGATTATGGTTTAGTTAATCTTGTAGAGGGTTTGCCTGTTTTAAAGGGTACTACTTTTTATAAGGATGATCGTTTCTGTAATAAGCCTATTCCTGATTTTTTCTATTTGAATAAGCCTATTAAATATAGTTTAAACAAGGATGGGGAGTTAGTTATGTTTAAGCGTAATACTCATATTCCTGTAAGTACTGTAAAAGAGATTGTTAAAGCTGTTGAGGAGTCTAATGATAAGTTAGGTGTTGGTTTTGATTTAATAGATAAGTATCCGAATATTGATTCTAGGTTTATTGAGAATATAGTGATGGATTATAATATTGATAGTTTACAGGGTATTGTTCATGATAAATAATGACTTTTTATAGGGTTAGGTTTAAATAATAGGAAAATCTTAAAGTTATAACCATATCTAGACAATGAAATAATTTGTTTTTCTAGATTATTATTAAACCCTGAAAAAAGTTGGAAAAAAATTTTAGAAGGTAAACTTATTTATGCAAAATATACTTGGAGAAGTAAATATAAAATATTTAAATGAAAACTACCTAGACTTGTTAAAGGATGGATTATTACCATATGATTTAGGTACATATATTCATAGTAGTAAAAAACGAAACCTTGCAGATAAGATTATAAAAGAGAAAACATCACCGGGAAGTCAATTTTATAAGTACCGTACAGGCCAATTAAGATTGCCTCAAGAAAATAGTGTTCAAATGCGTAAACGCTTATTAGAAAATTTTGTATATAAGCATCCAGAACATAAGAATCTTTTATTAAAAAACAGTTCATATTTACATAATAGGGAAAAATATTAAAAAGATAACCCCCTCCCCATTTAATAAATTTTTTTTTTATTTATTCAAAAAAATAGCACGATTATTTAATAATGAATAATTTTTCACCCTTATTTACTATAGTTATTTATATTAGAATTAAACATATTAAATATTAATTTTAATTAAAAATAATTTCTAAAAAAAAAAGGGGAAAATTTTTTATGAAAATTAAAAATTTATTAATAATTTTAATACTAGCATTAAGCCTAGTTATAGGATTACAATTTGTAGCCGCAGAAAACAATGTAAACCTGGAAAATTCAACTACAATCAATATTAGTGGAAACAATCTAATTTTACCAGGTAATTATACATACATTAATGGTAATAATACTGATATTGTGGTTGTTGAAGACACTACAGGTAAAATCTTTGCAATTACAAGTCAAAATCCTGGACAATATTATGGGATAACTACTGGATTTCAACAAGTTGATACTGGAGATTTTAATGTAACAGGAATCTATTGTGAAGATGCAAATATAAATAGTGCCTGCATATTAAATGATAATGGAACCTGCTTAATCGTAGATAAGTTAAATACAAACAATTCCCAATCTAATACTAATTGCAGCTACCAATTAGGATCTGATTTACAAATCGCTAATAATCTTATAAAAGCAGACTTTAACCTTTTAAACAATAATAAAAATACTGCTTCAGATGCATCACAAACAAATATCCACTCTAATTACAGTAAATCTAGTATCCAATCAGATTATGATAATCCTACAGAGCATAATTGTACTTCTAGTAAATCAAATGATACGGGTGTTCCAGAATTAGCATGGGATTTATGAAAAAATAATTAGTTTTCTTTTAATATATAAATTATATTAGAATGTGAAAAAATATTCATAAGGATGATTAGAAAAATATTCCAAAAAAAGGGGATGGGAATATTTATCACTACTAAAATAAAGGTTAAATCCTAAACTAGAAAAACAAAATATACTCTTTGGAAACACCACCTAGAATTAAGCAATTAAAATTTTATAAAATTAGTGAAAAATAGAGAGCAAATCATATTTAGTAAAAAGTTGACTTAAATATAGAATCTGAAAGAAACAAAAAAAAGATTTTTTTTTAAGATTACTAAATGGAAAAAATTTGAGAGTATAATCCAAAACTAATGAAGAATATAATTTCATACACAAACTTAACACATTAAAAAATAATTTAGGTGAAAAATTAATAATTCCTAATAAATGAAATGGATGCTATTTTAATGGATGAAAAAAGATTAGATCCTGAAGTTGAAAGGAAAATTAAAGAAGAAATTGATAAGTGGCCAGCATTATCTAATTTCCATTATACTATAAGTGAAGATGGTAAAGAAATATCTGTTTCAATGAATATTAGTGTACCAAATAGCGAAAATGCAAATATTGCTATTAAAAGGGGTGAAAAAATTTTAAATGCCACTTTTGAAAAGATAACAATAATTAATGATGTTTATACATTTATATTAAAATTTAATCAATAAAAAAAAAATAATGGAAAAATGACTAATGAAAAACGATTAAAACCAGAATTAGAGAATAAATTACTTGATTATATTGATACTTGTAAATCTGAACCTGTAAATTTCCATTATGAACTTAGTGATAATGGTACAGTAATCAATTTAATAGCTACATATATTACAACAAATAATATTGATGATATTATGGAGGGTATTAGTAACATTGAAAAGTTATTGAATGTAGTATTTGTTAATGTAACTAATCTTCAAGATAAGGTTATTTATAGTTATAAATTTAAAAGTAAAGAGGGTGGTTCTTTAAATGATTGAAGAGTTAAGTCCAGAGATTAAAACTAAATTACAGGCTATAGTGAAAAATTATTTCCCTGATGAGCAGAATTATGGTTGTAAACTTAATAAGGATGATTGTGAATTGTATATGTATGGTACCTTAGATAATGCTGATTATGATAATCTTCAGAAATCTATTGCTGAGATTGAAAAGTTAATGAATGCTCAATATATTGGTGTTAGTAATATTAGTGGTAAGCATACTTTTGTTTATAAATTAAAATAAATTATAATCCTTTTATGAGTTTTAAGTTTTTATATAAATTGTTATATACTAGATTAGTTATAAAGTATTAATACTAGATGATTTTGATTAGGGAGTTTGGTTATTTATGACTAATGAAAAAAAATTACCATCTGACTTAGATTATGAATTAAGGGAGTATATTAAATCTTCTCATGAATATGTTGAGAATTTTGATTATAGTATAAGTGATGATGGTAAACAAATTACTTTAAGTGGAAATCCTGGTAATGTAGACCGCAACGAGTTATTAGAATGTGTTTATCATGTTGAGAAAATGTTAAACATTAGTTTTGAGAATGTTTCAATTATTAATGGTCGATGCAGGTTTATCTTTAATTTTAATGAGGATGAAAATTAAATTCCTCCACTCACCTTTTTCCTTTTTTTTATAATTAGTTTGTTATTTTTTTTCTAAAATATTCTAAAAAATTTTTTTTTTGGGAAGTAAAGATTAATAAAAAATAAAAAATATAAACCTAAAACAATCAACAAAATAAATTTTTAGGGAAATTAACACAATGAGAAGAAAAGACAGAGAAATAACAGATATTAATGAAATAAAATTCCTATTAAAAACAACGGACACAATTAGAATTGGATTCAATGATCAACCATACCCTTACATAGTACCGGTATCTTATGGTTTTGAAGAAAAAAACAATCAAATAATAATTTACTTCCATGGTGCAAGAGAAGGGAAAAAAACAGACTTAATAGAAGAGAATAATAGGGTATGTATTGAAACTGATATCACTAATGATTATTTGGAAACTTTAAATAGTGTAACTTGTTTATATGAAAGTATAATTGGATATGGTGAAGTGTTTAAAATAGAAAACCATGAAGCTAAACATGGTTTGGACTTAATTTTAACTCATTGCGGATACAGGGGATATGAATACTCGGATAAATGCCTTGAAAACACTGCAGTATATAAAATAGTTATTAAAGAAATTACAGGTAAAAAGAATATTGACAATATAATTCAATGAAAAAAAAATGTTTATTTTAAATTTTTTTTTTAGATTGAAATTTTATTAAATCTAAAAAAAAAGGTATATTATTTATAAAATACATATAATATACATAATTAATAATTATAAAATAGTAAATGTTTTATATGATAAAAACAAAATTGATAATATAATTAAAATTTTTTTTTGTTAATGGAGAATCCTTATGACAGATACAAGTATACATCCAAGTAAAGAAAAAAAACTTTACGACTACTTAAAAGAAAACTATCCTGAAATATCCAGGTTTCAATACGATATAACAGAACACGACGATAACTTCATCTTCCAAGGAACATTTAAAGACAAATTCACAGCAGAAAAACAAGCAGACTGCATACCACAAATAGAAGAAATATTAGATGCAACATTCATAAGTATAAACCAAACACCAAATGTATTAACTTTTATTTTTAAATTAAACTGAGGAAATATATGACAAATAAACGATTAGATCCTGAATTTGAAGAACAACTATATGATTACCTAAATAATAATCATCCAGATGTAGCGAAATTCAAATATGAAATAACTGACGAAAATATAATCATATTCTCAGGATTTATCAACAATGAATATAACTCCGAAAAAGCATTAGACTGCATACAGCACTTAGAAAAAATGATGGATGCACATTTCGTAGGAATAACAAATATCAAAAGTCACTTCACATTTTCATACAAATTCAACCAAAAATAAATATAAGGAGCTTTAATGAAGCATGATATCTCAAGAAAAAATAGATCCTGAAAAAGAAAAA
>JAEZRD010000055.1 GCA_023440975.1 Methanobacteriota archaeon
TTCATGAGCAAAACAATAAGAGTAAGTGATGAAGTCCATTATAAAATAGGTCTACTTGGAAATAAAAATGATACATATAACGATATATTAGAAAGATTATTAAATGAAATTAATGAAGAATTTACAGATGAAGAAGCAAAATACTATAATAATTGTATAGAAAAATTTGAATCTGGTGATTTATCTCAAACAAAGAAAATAAACTATTAAAAATTTAAGTTATAATAATAAATAATTCCATAAATAAACAGTTTTTAAATTCAAAATATAAAAAACTTAAAATAAATTATTAATTCTTTCCTTATCCTCAATAGCATTTTTGTTTTGGATGACAATCAAATTGATAATCGTCAAGATTAGTCATCATAATCCCTCACAGAATATTCTGGGCTACGATAAAAAACAAATTCATAATCTAATTCCCCATTATCCTCTGCAACTTTCCAAGGCATATCCCCATGAGAATAATCACTAACCTGTTTTGATCTCATTTGAGAAATTTTGTTTAATACATCATTTATTATTGTTAATTCATTTTTATTTAATAATGTAGGATTAGAAGGTTTTAAGGAACTATATTTATATTTTTTATAATCAATAACTTTTTCGGATTCTTCGTGAATTTTACCCTCCTTAACTAACTCATCTTTTGCTTCATCAAAATGTGTAGGTACAGGACCTTGAGGTTTTCGAATATATTTTTCACCTGTTAAACTAGTTTCATATAATTCATAAAAATCAAAATCACTAAAATATAATAATTTAAAAATAACTGTTTTACCCACATTATTTCTATAACCGCACCTAGAAATTAAGTAATGTAAAACTTCTTTAAATTTTTCTTTATCAAAAATTATATTTTCATTCATTTTATCACCTCAATAAAACTTTTAGATAATAATTATTCATATTAAACCATTAATCAATAAAAATTAAAATCTTGATTAAAAAAATTACATTAATTAATATATTTTATATATTATATATAATATATTTTTTATCCTAGAGCAATCGAAAAGTATTATAAGAATAAAAATTCTTACAAAATTAATAAGTATAAAAAAATAAGGGATAATAATGATAACTAAAATTAGTAAAGTATATAAAATTACAATTCCCTCATCATTAAGAAAAAAAATATAATATTGAAGAAAACGATAACATTGAATGGACAATTAATGAAAAAGGAAACATAAAATTAAAACCTAATAAAAAAGAATCTATCTTAGATTTAGTAGGAATAATAAGTGATCCAGAATGGGACTGCATAGAAGCAACAGAAAAAGCAAGCAAAGGCAAGATATTGAAAACTTGATATTAATAGTAGCAACTTTTTCATAGCATTATTCAATATAAAAATTTCCTATAAAAAAGTAATAAAATTACTCCCTGAAATAATGAAAGAAAAACATAAAACTGTTCCATTATTAATGTTTTCAGAAGCAATAACTAGTGTAAACAACAAAAAAACGAAAAATGGCATATAAAACTTATCAAGCCATTTTAAATGATTTAAACAATAAAAACTATTGTAAAAAGAAAATTTTGATTTAATTTAAAAGATCATCTCCACTATCAAACTTATCATACACATGTAAATAAATCTTTTTAGATAATGGAATAATCACATATACAATATTACTCTCAACAGGGAACCCAAAGGATAAAATTAAAGCTATAAATGCAGTTAAAGGGAAAAATGCAATATTAGTCAACTTAGCTCGTAAGTGTTTAACTTCACCAAAGAATCCCTTTTTACTTGCATAATAAAATTGCAAACACCAAAATATTCCAATCACTAAAAAATTAATATCAAAAATATAAGTGAAAAATGGAAAAGACTTACCAAAATCCATCACTAAAGAATAGAACAACGGAACAAGAGCAACACCCATTAAAAGGAATATTGACAACCAAAGAAAAGTCCTATCTGTCTCTTTAATATCATTTAACATATGTCTTTGACCTATCCAAATAACACCAAGAACAAAAAATACAAATAAGAACATGAATACTTGTAATGATAAACTATTAACATATGCAGAGTAAGCTCCTGGAACATATAATGCAGCTACAGATTCTGGTCTTTTAATATCTAACACTAAAATTGTCATTGCAACAGCAAAAACTGCATCAATTAATGCTGTAACTGCTTCACCATTTAAGTTTCCTTCATACACTTTCTCTATAAAACCCATTTAAATCCCTACCCTTAAAAAAAAAAATATGATATTATTATGATTCATCTGATAATTTCAACATAAATGAATCGGAAAATTTAACATCATAATTATTAAAATCATTAAAAATTGTATCTAAATGTTTCAATCCTTCATTTGTAATATCATACTCTTCATTATCCACTTTTTTAATCCATCCTCTCTCAATTAAAGGGTTTACAATTTCATCAAAATGTTCTTTAAATTCAATATCATTATCATTTGGATGAAGAATATCTAGTTCTGCAAGTATTGGAATATATCTATTGTTAAATGCACCTTCAAATGATTCAATTAACTCTCTTTTAGAAGTAATACTATAATTTGGGATTGCATACAAAATCCATAATTGACAGGTTTCCATATGATTAATATTAGTATAATTTCCAAATACAGTTTTATATTTAGTGTAATCGGTTTCTTCCCCGTCATATGAGGATTTTGCATCTTTTGCAAGTTCAATTGAATCTTTAAGTATTCCAGCTCCAATGAATAAACCCACAATTGCATCAACCCAATAAATTCTAATCATTGAAAATAGTGCCCCTATTATTACTGCTGAACCTATGAAAATATGATTTTTAGAATCTACTGATTGTGAAATTATAGTTAAATTATTATTAGCTCTTCCAACATGTCTTTGATATACAAATAGACTAGCACTAATACATATAGCTATAGCTTCTACAGTTACAGCTAGTGGAATTTGAGTTATAGGATCAACAGTATTTGCCAATATTGCAAGTATCCGTGTAATACCCTCATATATTGCTGTAAAACCTGCAATAAATAACATGAAAATTACAAGTATTGTTGATAAGAATTCATGATGAATTTTTATCCCTAACCATACTAAAAATGCACTTATTGTATCTGTAATAGCATCTAATCCATCTGACAGTAAACCTACACTTCCACTTATTAATCCTGCAGATAATTTTAGGATTGCAAGTAATGCATTTAAGAATATATTGTTTCTAGCTGTTGCAGGTACATCAAAAAAGTTCTTATCTATTGTTTTTGCTCTTTTTTTCATCCGACTTATTAGTTCTTTCCCTGCTTCATGACCCTCATTAGTTAATTCATATTCATTGCTTTCATTTTCTTTTACTAAGTTAAGGTTAAGTAATTCTTTTATCATTGTTTTTGAACTTACCTGTGCAAAAGTCATATTATCTGCTTTCACATTGTTTCTTGATAATTCTTCTTTCAAATCATACCTAACTCTTTCACCATCATCTATAAATGTATTTAGAATGGATTTATCTTTTTCATCCCATTGTTGATACCAAATTTTGGACATGAAAATGACAAACTTGTTATCAAGTTCTTCTAACGATAGTGGTCCTTCCCCTTCTAAAGCCATTAATATGTACTTTTCAAATCCTTTTAATTCTCTTCCTTTAACTTTCATTATTTTTTCCCCTAATTAAACTATAAAATTTATCTATTTTTTTTAATATATAATCTTACCCTATTTTTTCTGAATTTTAATTAAATTTTAAGCAATTTTATTCCAATATAATCAAATAATTTAAGTATATTCTAACTAATTTTCATTTTAGAATACTAATAATAATAATTTTTTAAATTACTTTTTAAAATTCATTTAACTTTAAACAGTTTTATAAAAACTTATATACATTTAACTAACAAACTACTTATAATATAAAAGTTATAATAAAAGTAAATAAGAAAAATTAAAGGACCTTTGAAAAATATGTTTAAGAAATATAAGGGACATATATTTCTATTAACATTAATCTTAACTACATTAATATTTATTAGTGCAGTTAATGCATCAGATCCCCTAAATACTAATAACATTAGCCAAACATCTGATATTAACACGATTAGATACAGGTAAAAGTAAAGTTTATTGGGTAACAACCGATACCCTTGGTGAATATCAATTACAAATAAACTTATGGAAATCTAATTACACAGCACAATGCAGTTATACTGGAACAAGCATATACACACCAAGTATTGCTCATGCAACAATTACTGTAATCTAAAAAAATTTAAATTTTTAATATTAAGGGTGTTAATTCTTTTTTCCTTAATAATAATTTTTTTTTAATAATTAGAAATTCATATTACAATTTTATAACATGAAAAATTTATGTAAAAAAATTATAAATAAATTTTTTCTAACTTTTTAAAATATAACTTAAAAGTCACATTTTTTTATCAAACTTTAAAATAATTTATCGAACTATAATAATCCTATGGTCCCCCTATTGCTTATTACTTACTTAAAATCAAACTTTAAACTAAAATATCGAATAATAATATGATAAAATCGATTAAAATAGAAAACTTTTTATAACTTCTTAAATAAACTCTCAAATAGTCAAATCTTTGAT
>JAEZRD010000059.1 GCA_023440975.1 Methanobacteriota archaeon
ACTTGTTAATGAAGTAGCTTTAAACACTATTAAATATGCATTCCCTGAAACTGGTAAAGGTGATTTTTATATTAACCTAGAACAATCTAATGATACTATTGTTTTAAAAATTTGGGATAATGGTATAGGTTTACCTAAAGGTTTTGATGTATTTAATTCAAATAGTCTTGGATTTATTATTATCCGTAATCTCACACAGCAGTTAGATGCTGAATTGGTAATTTTAGATGATATTTCTGGTTTTGGTGTTGAGTTAATTATACCTTATTAAAAAAAAGGAAGAAAAAATAGTTTTATTTTTTAGCTATTTCTTCTAAAGTATTATCTCCTATTAAATTTTTTGCAAATTCAGTTGCAGGGTGATCTATAATATTTTCTGGAGTATCATATTGGTCAATTTTTCCTTTTTCCATTATAACTACCTTGTTTCCAAGGTGTATTGCTTCACTTATGTCGTGAGTTACAAATACTATTGTTACACCTGTTTGTTCATGAATTGCTTTTATTTTTTTTTGTAGTTGTGTACGGGTTATTGCATCTATTGCTCCGAAAGGTTCATCCATTAAAAGGATTTCTGGTTCATTTGCCATTGCACGTGCAATTCCGACTCTTTGTTGTTGTCCTCCACTTAATTGTTTTGGGTATCGTTTAAGGTAGTCTTCAGGTAAATCTATTAGTTTCATCCATTTTTTTAAGGCTTTTTTGTTGTATTCTTCATCCTTTTTATCATAAAGGTCAGGTACATAAAGAATATTGTCACGTACGTTCATATGGGGGAATAGTAGATTACCTTGTATACTGTAACCTATATGTCTTCTGAGGTTTATTATATCTTCATTAGCAATATTTTTCCCATTTACTAAGATTTCACCAGATTCTGGTGTGATTAATCTGTTGATTAGTTTAAGTGCAGTGGTTTTTCCACATCCACTTGTCCCTATCATTACTACAAAGTCTCCTTCTTCGATTTTAAGGTTGAAATCTTTAAGAATGGTGTTATCACCATATGATTTGGTTACATTTTTGAATTCTATTGCTGTACTCATCTTTCATCTCCTCCCTTTTTTTTATATTAATCCTTTAGCTTTTAAGTATTGTTCAGCTACATCATGGGGATCTTTTTTCTCTACTTCTACTTCGTAATTCATTTTTGACATATCGTCTTCGGATATGGTGTTGTTTAGTTTCAGTAGACTGGTTCGGATTTCTGGATGTTTTTGCAGTACATCGTTTCTCACTACATTTCCACATTCATATGATGGATAGAAGTGTTTATCATCTTTTAATATTGTACAGTTAGAGTTGTGTAGTCTTCCATCTGTTGTGTATATGACGATTACATCTACTTTTTGTGATTTTAGTGCATCATATTTTAATCCTATGTCTAGGTTTGTTGTGCTTTTGAATTTCATTCCATATGCTTCACATAGGGCGTTGTATCCATCTTCTCTTTGGTAGAATTCTGGTTCTGCTCCAAAACTTAATTGTGGTGCGACTTTGGCTAGGTCACTGTATGTTTTTAGGTCGTATTTATCTGCTACTTCTTTACTTACAGCTATTCCATATGTGTTGTCGAATCCGTACATTCCAACCCAACTTAAATTGTATTTTTGGTTGTATTGGTCTGTTAATTGTTTGTATTCTGTTTCATTATAGATTCCTTTGTTTTTTAGTACTTGTTCCCAGCCTGTTCCTGTGTATTCGGGGTATATGTCAAAGTCTCCTTTTAGCATTCCTGGTTGGATGTTACTTGTTCCTCCTCCTACACCTGTGGTTAGGTCAACATTTAAATTGGTATCATGTTCTATTAGTATTTTAAGCATATTTCCCATTATGTATTGTTCTGTGAATGGTTTGGTTGCTACATGTATGGTGTTTTGTTGTTGTTGTTCGTTTATTGCTGCTGCACCTACTCCTCCTACTAATATGATGATTATTAGGCATGTTAATGTTTTTTTGTTGAAGATTTTTTCTTTTATTTTTAATTCTTTGTTGCTTTTTGGTCTATCGTATTGTACGAGTTTTTCTATTCTTCCTATTATCCAGTCGATTATTAGGGCTACGATTGCTATAAGTAGTGATCCTGTTACGGTCATTGTTATGTTGTTTATGCTTATTCCTTGGTATATTGCTACCCCTAATCCTCCTGCACCTATGAATGCTGCGATACCTGTGAGTGCTATGGTCATTACTACCATTGTTCTTATTGCGCTCATTATTTCTGGTAGTGCTAGTGGTAATTTTATTTTTCTAAGTATTTGTTTGTCTGTACTTCCCATTCCTTTTGCTGCTTCGGTTATATTGGGGTCTATGTTGACTATTCCTGTGTGTGTTCCTCTTACCATTGGTAGTAGTCCGTAGATTGTTAGTGCTATTATTGCGTTTGCGTCTCCTATTCCTACTACGGGTATGAGGAAACCGAATAATGCGATGGATGGGATTGTGTATACGAAATTTACTACTGCTAGTACCCATTTGTTTTTTGGGTGTTCGCTTACTATTATTCCTATTCCTAATCCTAGTATTATTGCTATTATTATTGCTATAAATGATATTTCTAGGTGTTGTAGTGTTAGTTTTATGAAAAAGTCATGTTGGTTTATTAGTAATGTTAACATGTCGTTTAGTAACATTTTTTTGTTTCCCTCCTATTTTTTTTGTTGTATTTTGGTTTTTTTCTGATTTTTTTTTTAATGCCTTATTTTTTGTTGGTGTTTGTTTTTTTTCATTTTTTTTCTCCATTTTTTCCCATTAAATTTGACTGACCATTAGTCTAAAAGTATTTAATAAAATATACCTAGCATTCACTAAAACTATAAAAACAGAATCAAACTGTTTAATAAAAATAAATATAATTGAAAAATGTTAGTTTAAATTTGTAAAAAATCAAATAAAATTCATTAGCACTGTTAATAACTTAATACATAATCATATATAAAACTAATTAAAAACATTAAAAAACAAATCAAAATAAACTATATACAATAACAAAAAAAATATAACAATATAACAAAATTTACCATATAAACAAAAAGGTTGAAAAAAAGCATGACTAAACAAGAATTAAATCCAGAAATAATAAAAAAATTAAACGAATATCAAGAAAAAAAATTGTAAATTCATAGAAAAAACAGAACAAAAAGTCTCAGAAGACGGAAAAGAAGTAACTCTAATAGCACAGGTCACTCTACCAGATATAAATATAATTTATGATGATATTACAGCATTTGAAAAAATTTTAGATGCAAAATATGAAAGTTTTATAACACTCCAAGGAACAACCCAATTAAAGTTTCGTTTCAATGAAAAATAAATTACCATAATCTAAATCTAATTTTAAGGGTCTTATATATACTTTTCCCTAAAATTCACCAAAACCTTTATATGTGATATTAAAGTAAAATAATAAGTGAAAATCACCATTTTCCCCATAAATATAATAGGATACAGTTAAATAAGCCACCCTGATTTAACAATCTCAAATTAGTTAAATTTTCATTTAATTTAGGTATATTGTTTCAATATCTTATTTAACAACAAACTAAAATTAATCCTTTATTTATGTAAAAAATGTTGATTAAAATCTTTTATGAGGTGAAGGATGATGAATAGGAAATTAAAGCCTGTAATAGCTATACTAGTATTTCTATGTATTAGTTTAGGGGCTTTATCATGTATTTCAGCAACGAATGATACAAGCATCATAAGTAGTGGGACGAGCAGTAGCTCCAATACTACAACCATAAGTGTTGATAATACTACAAGTTCAAATACTAATCAAGTATTAAGTTCAACAGCATCAAGTTCTGTTAACTCTACTACAAGTTCAAATACAAATAATGTATTAAGTTCAACAGCATCAAGTTCTGTTAACTCTACTACAAGTTCAAATACTAATCAAATGAGCTTGTCAGATACAAATACTAGTAATGACATAGTTTCTAGTAATAATAATACTAGTAATCTTTTATCCACTACTCAAGTAAGTAGTGATAATAATAGTATAATAAGTGAATCTAACGATTCAAATGTTTCTATTATAAGTAAAAATAATAGTAATATTATTAGTAACAATTTCACTGAAAAATATGGTGAAGGTCAAAATTTCACTATAAGATTAGTTGATGATAATGGAAACCCTATAATTGGGCAACATATCATATTAAACCTTACACGATTAAGTGATAATGCTAGTAAAATTTATTATGCTACAACAGATGTTGATGGATATGCTTATCTCCAAATAAATTTAGCAGTAGGTAATTATACAGTAACAACAAGTTACAATGGGAATAATAATTATAATTCCAGTAAATCTAAGTATAATACAATCACTGTTAACAGTACCATTAGTAGTAAATTAGATCCTTATTTAATAAGTAATAATTTCACTGAAGTTTATGGTGCTGCACAAAACTATACTATTCGTTTAGTGGATGATAATGGAAACCCTATAGCAGGTCAACATATTGCATTGAATTTAACAAAAATTAGTAATGGAGCAAGTAAAATTTATTGGGTTACAACTGATACAGCAGGATATGCGTATCTTGAAATTAACCTAGCACCTGGAGAATACAGTGTGTCAGGTTCATATAGTGGAACTACAACATATGAAGGAGCTGAAACTGTTTATAACACAATTATAGTCACCAGCTCTACAAACAGTTCTACGAATAATAACACTAATAAACAAAATACAAGTTCCAATAAGTCTGGTTATGTAAGTATCAGTGATATTGTAAGTAAAGCTAATGATGTATTTAGTTTTGTTCACACAAATCAAAGATTACCAAATTATGTAACCATTAATGGTGAAACTTATACTATGGCACAATTTGCTTACCTTGTAAGTGCAGCTTTAATCCAAATTAACAATGGAAATTATGATGATATACAAGTCTTAAATGTAACACAACAATCTAATGTTACTAGTAGTAGCATTACTGGTACTTTAAGTATTAGTGATGTAATTAGTATGGCTAGTCGTATTAACTCATACATTTCAACTAATCTTGTAACTCCTAAATATGATTCAAGTAATGGTCTTGGAAAATTAACTTTCGAGAATTATTTACTTGTGTTCTGTCAAGCATTAACACAATATGGTGATGCTGGAAGTTTACCAAGTACTGTAAGTGTTAATACTAGTGTATTTAGTAGTACAAGCAGTAGTAATGGTAGTTCTAGTAGTAATATTACAACTACAACTACAGGTTCAGGTATTAATGATTTAAACACTATAAGTGATTTATCAACATATCTTGCTGCTTACACTCATTGTGAAGTAAATAATGCTAAGATTCAAGCTTTAGCAGCAAGTTTAACTAGTGGATTAACTACTACATGGGCTAAAGCAACTGCAATCTATAATTATGTAAGAGACCAGATTAGCTACAAATACTATAGTAATAGTAAATATGGTGCTGCAGGAACCTTATCTAATGGTTATGGAAATTGTGTAGATCAAGCAAGTCTTGTAATAGCATTATGTCGTGCAGCAGGAATACCAGCACGTTATGTGCATGGTCAAAATTGTAAATTCACAAGTGGATTGAATGCTGGACATGTATGGGCTCAGATTTTAGTAGATGGAGTTTGGTATGCTGCAGATTCAACAAGTACCCGTAACAGTCTAGGTG
>JAEZRD010000002.1 GCA_023440975.1 Methanobacteriota archaeon
ATAACCATTTTCCCCTATTTGAACATTTTCAAGTATTTTATTTATTATATTAATTTGATAAGGTCTTAAAATTATAAGTTTTTCTTTATTTTCATCAAAGATTAAGTATTTAGTGATTATATTTACTAGATTTTCTTGAATTAAAAAAGAGTCAGTGAAGTTCTGGATTGAAGGAAGAATATTATTATTCTTATCTTTCCATAGGATGGTGTTTTCATAATTAAAATCATTAATTTCATTATTTAATATTCCATTTGTGAAATATCTTGTAAATAATCCATTACTAATTACAAAAATTTGAATATAATCAAAAAGATTTTTATAAGAATGTAATTTATATCTTTCTATTTGTTGAAATGCAAGGTATAGAGATTCTCCTCTGTGTTTAAGTTCTATTTGAACAATTGGCAAACCATTAATTAGTATAGTAACATCATATCTGTTTTGATATTTATCTTTCATTTGGATTTGATTGGTTACTTGAAAAATATTTTCTTCCCATTTGGGATTTAAAAAAGTTATAGTTTTATTAGTTTCACTAAGTATATAGGGTTTTCTTAATTTTTGGAATTTATCAAAAACAGTTCCTTGATTTAAATAACTAAGAACCTCATTGAATTCATCACTTGTTAAGTTAATCTTATTAAATGCTTCAAGCTGTTTTTTAAGATTATTGTTTAACTGATTTTCATCAACTATTTTAACCTTTTGGTATTGATTAGATACTAACTGCTTGATTAAATTCTCTTCTAAAACTTCTTCTCTCTCAGGAATCATCTTTAAAAAACCCAAAAACCTTATTAAAAAAAAAATTAAAAAAAAATTATATTATTATGGGTTACATACTGAACATGGAACTTTACCATTATCAAGAGCAGCCTGACGTGAAGGATAAGTTATCTTATTACTATCACTAATCTTTTGCGCCCATTCACATGAAACAACATGGAACTTATTAGATTTAGTACTAGAAACATAAACATTACCAATATCAGCACTACTGTTATTAGTATCATTTGCAACTGTACCATTATCTTGTGTAGTATTAGTTACAGTAGTACTAGCAGTAGTATTAGTAGTGTTATTTACAACAGCAGCTCCAGAATTATCACCACTATTAAATCCGCCCATAGCAAAAATAACTCCAACTACTGCTACAATACAAATTATAGCAACAATACCAATAATAATCTTATTAGAAGAGTTAATTCCTTCAGATTTAACAACACTATTCATTGGATGATTACATTTAGTACAATATTTGGCACTATCTTTAACCGTAGCACCACAATTCGGACATTTAGCCAATTAAAACACCTTTAAAATTTCATACAATTATTATATAAATTAATAATCAGTTAAAAGGGAGAAATTATTATAAAATTATCTATTAATAAATAATATTTAATGTAGAATATTTTAAGCCTAAAATAACAATTAGCACCCCATTAATAATATTAATTAGCTTAAATACATATTTATATCTTTTGATTTAATTTTCACAATCTTTAAAATATCTTTAAAATTTTTATTAAAATGTAAAAAAATAGAAATAAAAAGTTGAATATAAATTAGATAATTTTGAAAATATTATTTAGTATATTTGTTCACATCTTCAAAACATAAATAAAACTGATGAACCTGTGAATGACAACGTGGACACATTCCTAAAGGAAATTGAGAAGGCACGGTCCCTGGTGCAAGTCCATAAACAGGATCCCCAATCTCACTATGATAAGTGTATTGGCAAAATCTACATGTACATGTTAAACCCATATTTAATCAATCCTCATAAGTTTTTATATTCATAATTATAATAAATATCACTATGGTCTCCATCTCCAGCAACACGACCATTTGGATTAGTTACTGCAGCAGATTCATCGGAATGATCCTCAATTGGCTCTCCATTTTCTATAGCTCTTTGACATTCAGCACATCTGATTCTTCCATAAGCTCCAGGAACTACTTTACCACAGCTAATACAAACACCAAAAGTTTTAGGTTTCTGTGATACACTATTATCTGATGAACTTTTCTGGTTACTTGTATCATTAGAAACATTATTTGTAGAATTCACAGTACTATTATTTGCACTAGTTATATTAGAATTAGTTTCTTCTTGAGCATTATCTAGATTTAGAAAAGCAAATGCTCCAATACATGTAATAGCAATTACACCAATACAAATTAAAAGTATTTGTTTATCTTTCACATTACCCCCCCTCCCTTTATTTAATTAATTTTATATTTGATTATTAGTGTTTATATAAGTTTTATTATTTTATTATATAACTGGAGGGTAAAAAAAAGGGAATGAAAATTAGATGGTTTATAATCTAATCTCCGAAACAAATATAAAATTGGTTTACTTGGGAATTACATTGTGGACACATTCCAAGATAAAATTCATCTGGTGTTGTTCCAGGTTCAATTCCGAATGTTGGGTCTCCTAATTCACTATGATAAGTGTATTGACAAAATCTGCATTGGCACATCATGATTATTAATTGATTTATTTTAATATAAAAACATTTTCTTTTCTTTATTAGATTTAAGTTTATTTTCCTTAAATATTGGTAATTTATTTAAAGTGTAAATTATATTGTCTTATATGCCTTATTTTGTTTATTAATTTTTTTATTTTGTAATTTCTGAGTTTAAAATTTACAATTTTTAGTTTTTAACGAATTTTTTAGTAAGTTTATTAAAATTGGGATTTTATTTTATTTATTTTGGATTTATCTTAATCTATTTTTTAATGGTTTTTATTAGTTTTTAACTACTTTTTAAGGATATTTATAATTGAATAATTTATAATAACTTTCAAATTAATTAATTATTTAAATTTTTATTTGTTTATTTGAAATTTTTATTCATACGAACTAAAATTCTAAACATTTATAACTATTAAAAAATAAACCTATTCTCATATAATACTTTTATTACAATTGTATTAAAAAAAAGTTTAAGAGGGAAAAAGTATGCCAATAAAAGGTTTACTTAAAAAAGTCAGAAAACTAATGCACGATGACCCGGGATTAACACAAAATAAACAAATATCAGAACAATTAGCATGGTTATTC
>JAEZRD010000018.1 GCA_023440975.1 Methanobacteriota archaeon
ACAAGAAGCAAATAATAATTTAATGAAATCATTAAAAGAAACACCAGATAATAAAGTTTTCTTTTTAAAAATGCCTACAGGTGGAGGAAAAACTAATACTTCTATGAAACTTGCACTAGATATAATATCAAATACAACTGCAAATAGAATTATTTACAGTATGCCTTTTATTAATATTATAGAACAAAATTATGATACTATTTGTAATAATTATGGTTTAAACGAAGATTATTCTCAAGTTAGAAAAATATATACAGGAACAGAAACTATTTTTAAAAATAAAAATGATGAATTTAAATCAAAAATTATTCTAAATGATCAATTTTTTAATTATCCCGTTATCTGCACAACATTTGTTAGTTTATTTAACTCCTTATTAAAAAATAATAAAAATAATAAATATATGCTTAATTCTTTAAGTAATTCAGTTATCATACTTGATGAAATTCAATCATTACCTTTAAAAAATTGGAATAGTTTATATTATCTTATTAATGAATTATCCATAAATTATAATACTTATTTCATTATAATGAGTGCTACCTTACCAGAATTCGATGATTTAAAATTAGATAAATCCTCTCAAATATCATATTCTACATGTAATTTAATTAATAACCCTATGAATTATTTTAATCATCCTCTTTTCGATAGAACTAAAATTTGCGATATACAAGATTTATATTTAAAAGATGAAGAAAATTTTATTAATTATTATATTGAAAAAATTAAAGAAAATTTTAAAATAGGTTATAAAAAAGGTTTAATAGTTTTAAACACAATAAAAAGCTCTAGAAAAGTATATGAATTATTATTTGAATATAAAAATGAATTAAATTTTGATATTGACCTTTTAAATAGTAGTTTACTTTCTACTCGTAAAAATATGATAATTAATAAAATTAATAATCTAAAAAATATGGATTCAAATTATATTCTTGTCAGTACTCAAAGTATAGAAGCAGGAGTAGATGTTAGTTTTGATTTTGTTTTCAGAGACTTCGCTAATTTAGATTCAATAGAACAGGTAAGAGGTAGATGCAATCGTAGTGGAGAATTATATGAAAAATTTAACAACATTAATCAAAAAGGAAATATTTACTTAACAAATATTCACGATTCAAATAACAAATCTTATTACTCCTATATTTATGATAATACTGAGAAAAAAACACGTATTAAAGAAACTAAAAACATTATAAAAGAAGATTATAATTATAATGACATTTTAAAATATTATAAACAAGTTTCAAAAGATATTAACCAAGATAATGATTCTAATGAAAATAATCTAATATTAACTGACAGAGAAAATATAATTCATTGGAATCAATTACACTACGCTAAATTGAGGGATAAAAAAACAGGAA
Source organism: Methanobacteriota archaeon (assembly GCA_023440975.1). GTDB lineage: Archaea > Methanobacteriota > Methanobacteria > Methanobacteriales > Methanobacteriaceae > Methanobrevibacter_A. Next base: position 1,371 of record JAEZRD010000018.1, read on the forward strand.
TACATATCATTGATGATTCATTAAATCAATACTCCATTTTTGTTGAAACATCCCTACCCATATTTAATAACTTAAAATTAAATGGAAATATAGAAAAAATGGAAATAAATGAAATAGAACAGTTATATGAAAATAATAAAGATTATTTTTTATTCAGTTTTAATGAAATTAAATATCTAAAAGATAAAAATAATATAATTTTAGGAAATAATATTGTCGGATCTGCACTTTTAGAATTTTACAAACAAGAATTAAATAAATTTGATTTCGATGATTATACTAATTATAAAATATTTAAAAAAGAATTTTCATCAATTTTAAACAAATTCATTTTTAACATAACCCTAAATAAAGAAGAATTAAAAAGTGAAATTGAAGATGACTTAGAACTTTTCGCCTATTTTTATATAATTCCAAAAGATAAAATAGGCGAAGAAGAAAATGATTTATACTCTATAAACGAGGGTTTTAATTATAATCCAATATCCACATATATACAGTAAACGGTTTGCTTGGTGAGGATAAAGCATTGGGTATTGATATTAATCCTATATCCACATATATACAACGGAGAAGATAATATGTGCAAATGGGTGAGTGGTGTTCAAATAAACTATTATTTTATTTGTAAAACGAAACTATGGTTATTCTCACACCATATAAAAATGGAACAAGAATCTGACAATGTGTCCCTTGGAAAATTATTACATGAAACAAGCTATAAAAAAGAAAAAGAATTCTTAATAGATGATAACATTAACATTGATTTTATCCACAAAAACAAAGATATTCTTGAAATACATGAAGTTAAAAAATCAAATAAAATGGAAAAACCAGATAAATACCAATTATTATATTATCTTTACTACTTAAAAAAAGTCAAAGAAGTTAGAAATACAATAGGATACCTAGATTATCCATCAATTAAAAAAAGAACAAAAATACAATTAACTCCACAGTATGAAACAGAAATTAAAAAAATCATTAAAGAAATTAATAATATAAACTCAAAACCAATGTTGAAACCAAAAAAATCAAAAGTATGTCAAAAATGCTCATATTTTGAATTTTGTTTTTCATAAAAAAAATATTAACAAAAAAGGGTTAAAATTTATGAATAAAAAAAATTATTATCTATTATCTGAAGGAATTCTAAAACGAAAAGAAAACACAATATATTTTATCAATGAAAAAAGTAAAAAACCATTACCCATAAACAAAATTTATTCCATTTATGCATATGGGCAAATAACATTCTCATCACAGGTAATGAGTTTATTTGCAAGAAATGGAATACCCGTACATTTTTTTAACTATTATGGGTATTATAATGGGTCATTTTATCCAAGAGAAACATTACTATCTGGAGATTTAATAGTAAAACAATCAACATATTATTTAGAACAAAACAAAAGACTAGAGTTAGCAAGATTATTTGTTGAAGGCTCAGCAAAAAATATACAAAAAGTATTAGCA
>JAEZRD010000036.1 GCA_023440975.1 Methanobacteriota archaeon
CCATTAATGGTTAAATAATTATTATCAGTTGGATTATTATCTGATCCAGTTGATGTTACTGTATAATTTGTAATTTCGTTATTAGATGTTGAAACTTCATTATTACTAATTGTATTTGTATTAAAAGTATTTGGTTCATTTGATATGTTATTTTCTGCAAATACTCCTCCTGTACAAATAAAAAGGATTAGTGAGAATAGAATTAGAAATTTCACATACTTTTTATTTTCCATTTTATTTCTCCTTAATTTTTATTTTATATTTTTTAACATTATTTTATTTATTATTGTTAAATATAAAATTTTATGATTAAATTTTCGATGAATTTAAAAAGTTTAAAATACAGAATTTTTTTTATAGAATACTGATGGTGTTTATTTTTGCCAATAAAAAATTTTAATAAAACAACTCCTGAACGTTTAGCAGGGTTAATTGATGGAATTTATGCAATTGCAATGACTATTTTAGTTTTAAGTATTGCTGTTCCTAGTATAACAAATATAACATCTAATGTGGATATGAATATTTATCTTTTTGATTATCTTGTACCTGCAATTATAATGTATTTTATTAGTTTTTTTATAGTGGCTAATTTTTGGGTTAACAGTAATTTATTATTTGCTTTTAAAAAAGTGGATAATACTACTTATTTTGTAACCTTGCTTATTTTGGCTTTTATTTGTTTAATTCCATTTGCTACTGAATTTTTATCCAAATTTTGGCAGTATACTCAAGCAGATTTAATTTTTAGTGTAATAATATTTGTTATAGGTTTATTATACCTTTATTTATTTGTCCATATCTTTAAAAAAGATATACTTATTGAAGATTATAAAATTCAAATGAAACCATATATGTTAAGTTTGTTTGCATATGTATTATTCCCTATAATTGCTGCGGTTATTTCTATTATTTTGGCATTTTTTTCTCCAATTTTAAGTATCTTCTCTTATTTGCTGGTTTTATTGTTTAGAGTTATTTGGAGATTAGTTAAAGGTCGAACTATTACTCCAGTAAATGAGGAAGAATTAGAAAATGAAATAAATAATGATAATTAAGTGAACTTTTTTTTCACTAAAATTAAAAGGGATAATATTTAAAAATAACATATGAGGATGAGAAATTTGATAACTGGTATCGTTGATATAGGTTCAAATACCGTACGTTTAAATGTTTACAATATAGAAAAAAATAATGTAGAATTAATGTTTTCTAAAAAATTACAAGTAGGTTTATTAAATTATCGAAAGAAAAAAATTTTAAAGCCTGATGGTGTTAAAGTATTAATTGAAACAATTGAAAACTTTTTAGAGATTTTAAAATTTTTAAAAATAACTAATTATCATTTTTTTGCAACAGCTTCGTTAAGGAATATCAAAAATAAAGATGAAGTTCTTAAAAAAGTAAAAGAAGAAACTCAAATAAGCATTGAAATATTATCTGGTGAAGAAGAAGCGGAATTAAGTTTTAAAGGAGCAATTTCTACAATAACTGAGGATAATGGTATTTTAATTGATGTAGGTGGAGGCAGTACAGAAATCGTTATTTTTGAAGATTACACTCCCAAATATAAAACTAGTTTACCTATTGGATCATTAAACTTATTTAATAAATTTGTTAACCATATGTTACCAACTGATGAAGAAGCAGAGTTAATTAGACAAGAAACATCTAATCAATTAAAGCAAAAAAATATAAAGCAAACTGAAATATCTAATATGGTTGGAGTAGGTGGAACAATGAGAGTTATAAATAAATTACTCATTGCTCAAGGATTACATGAGGAATCTGAAGATACAATTTCCACTAATTTACTTAGAGAATTAGAAAATGAACTTAAACATAATGATAAAGAAACTTATATGAAAATTTTAAAAGTTAAAGCATCACGTATTCATACATTAGTTCCAGGTTTAATAATTATAGATACTATTTGTAATTATTTCAATGTAAAAAATGTTAGAGTAAGTCAATTTGGTGTTCGTGAAGGGTATGTACATACAAAAATCTTAAAAGAGGATTAAAAAAATGGGTAAAAAGAAATCAGATGAAGATAAACGATTTATATGTTCATATACTCAAAATAGGGAACTTTCCTGGTTAAAATTTGATCAAAGAGTACTTGAAGAAGCAGAAGATGAAAATGTACCATTATTGGAGAAATTAAATTTTGTTAGTATTTTTACCAGTAATCTTGATGAATTTTACATGGTACGTTGTGGTACACTCTATGATTTAACTTTAGTTAATGATCCTGATTATTATGATAATAAAACAGGTTGGGGAGCTCAAGATCAATTAGATAAAATTTATGAAGAATCAATAAATCTTTATCAAAAACAAGATAAAATTTACCATGATATATTAACTGATTTAACAGAATACGGAATAGTTAATTTAAATTATAAAGATTTAACAAAAAAAGAGAGAGAATTTGTAGATTTATATTTCACACAATTTATATTACCTATGCTTTCTCCTATAATAATTGGTAAAAATCAGCCAGTACCTCATTTAACTAATAAGGCATTAAATGTTGTAATGGAATTAGAAGATGAAGACGGAAAGCAACATGGTGTAGTTAAAATACCTAATTCTCTTCCTAGAGTAATTTATCCCGATGAGGGAATGAAAAATTTTAAGCCTGAAGAAATAGGGAATCTTAAGAAGGGTCGTTTCATACTTTTAGAAAAAGTTATTTTAGAGCATGCTGAAGAAATATTTAATAATTTTAAAGTTAATGAGAAAGCTATTATTTCAGTAACACGTAATGCAGATATAAATTTAACAACTGAAAAAATAGATGATGATGAGGATTATAGACATCATATGAAAAATATTTTAAAGAAAAGACCTCGTCTAGCACCTATACGTTTAGAAATTTATAAAAATCCTAATCCTAAACTTAGAAAGATTTTATGTGAATATTTGAATTTGGATATTAATCAGTCATTTGTATCTAATACTCCACTTGAAATGTCTTATACTAAAGAAATTTTTGATAAGGTAGATCATGAATTTTTTAAAGATTTATTTTATGTTCCATATTCTCCACAATTAACTAATGAGCTTACTGATGATCTTATTATTCCTCAAATTAAGAAGAAAAATGCTTTAATTTTTTATCCTTATGAATCTATGGATACTTTTTTAAGGTTACTTAAAGAAGCTGCAAATGATCCTAAAGTTGTGAGTATTAAAATGACTATTTATCGTTTAAGTAATACTTCTAGAGTTATTAAGTATTTACTTGCTGCTGCTGAAAATGGTAAAGAAGTTAGTGTTTTGATGGAGCTTAAAGCTCGTTTTGATGAGGAGAATAATATTCGTTATACTGAGCTTCTTGAGGAAGAAGGTTGTAATATTCTTTATGGTTTTGAAAAGTTTAAGGTTCATAGTAAGATTTGTTTAATTACTAGAAAAGAAGGGGATAAATTTACTTATACAACTCAAATTGGAACTGGTAATTATAATGAGAAAACTAGTAAATTGTATTCTGATTTTTGTTATTTAACTTCAGATAAGGATATATGTGAAGATGCTGTTGAATTCTTTGATAATATGGAGAAAAGCCAACTTAAAGGGGATTATAAAACTTTATTAGTTGCACCTTATGGTTTACGAAAAACTTTACGTAAAAATATTCGTAAAGCAGCTAAAAGAGCGGAAAATGGTGAAAAAGCTATTATTATAATGAAAATGAATAGTTTAACTGATAAAAAGATTATTGATGAATTAGAAAAAGCATCACAAGCTGGAGTTAAAATTGAATTGATAATTCGAGGGATATGTACACTTGTTCCTGGAATTATTGGACATACTGAGAATATCACTGTTAGAAGTGTTGTTGGTAGATTTTTAGAGCATACTAGAATTTATTGTTTTGGTACTGAACCTGAAAAAGGATCTGGTGATTCTCCGGAATCTTTACTTAAAATGTATATTAGTAGTGCAGATATGATGACACGTAATACACAAAAACGGGTTGAGATTGTTACTCCAATTAAAGATAAAAAGATTAAGAAGGAAATTTATCATATTCTTGATGTATTTTTACGGGATAATGTTAAAGCTCGTAAGTTAACCACTGAAGGTTATTATGTAAAAATAGATGATGATGCTCCTCGTCTTGATGCGCAAGCATACTTTATGGAAGAGTATATTAAAAAGGATGGTAAAAAATCTAAGAAATCTAAAAAATCAAAAAAGTAGGTTTATAATTTAATTATAAACCTGTAAATTCTATTTTTATTATTTTTTATATATTGTTTTTAAACTTTTTTCAATAGAATATGCTGTTTTTTCTAGGTCTTCATCAGTATGTGCTCCACTTATGAAGCAGCATTCAAATTGACTTGGTGGTATAAATACTCCATTTTTAAGTAATTCTCTAAAGTATTCTAAAAAGAGTTTATCGTCACTTTGTTTTGCTTCTGTATAGTTTGTTACTGGATTTGGATTGAAATATATTTGGAACATACTTCCTATACCATTAACTTGTAGGTTTAGGTCTAAATCTTCAATTGTGTCTTTTAGTTTTAATCTTAAACGGTTTCCTCTTCTATTTAATCCGTCATAGAATGGTTGGTTTAATTGTTCTAAACATGATAATCCTGCACGAATTGAAATTGGGTTTCCACTGAATGTTCCTGCTTGGTATACGGGACCTTGTGGTGCGAAATATTCCATTATGTCTTTTTTACCAGCTATAGCTCCTAATGGTAGTCCTCCACCTAAAATCTTTGCAAATGTACATAAATCAGGGGTTACTCCAAAGAATTCTTGTGCTCCTCCTTTTGCAAGTCTAAATCCTGTTATAACTTCGTCAAATATAAGTATTATTCCGTGATCTATTGTGAGTTTTCTTATGAAGTCTAAGTATCCTTTTTTGGGTTTTATACATCCTACATTACCCATAACTACTTCCATTATGATACATGCTATATTGTCTCCTTCTGTTTCGATTAATTCTTGGAGGGCATCTTCATCATTGAATGGTACGCTTAATGTATTTTCTGTTGTACTTGATGGTATTCCTTTACTATCTGGTTGTGTTGCTGCACCTGAACCTGATTTTACAAGTACATAATCGTGGGCTCCATGGTAAGTTCCTTCAAATTTAATTATTTTGTCACGGCCTGTGTATCCACGAGCTAATCTTATTGCACTCATTGTTGCTTCAGTTCCACTATTACAGAATCTAACCATTTCTGCACAGGGGACACGATTGATAACTTCTTCTGCTAATTTTATTTCATTTTCTGTAGGTACTCCATAAAGTGTTCCTTTATGTGCTTGAAGTGAAATATCTTCCACTATCTTGGGGTTAGCATGACCGAGGATTAATGGTCCATATCCAAGACAATGGTCAATATAAGTTTTACCATCTACATCAATTATTTTACTACCTATGGCTTCTCTTGCAAAAAATGGGTAAGGTTCAAATGCTCTAACTGGAGAGTTAACTCCTCCAGGCAAGTTTTCTTTTGATCTTTTAAATAATTCTTCAGAGTACATTAATTTTTATCTCCTTATAAAAAAAATTTCATCATAACATTCTTTTTTTTTTTTAATCTTTACAATTTTGAATTAGTGAATTTGCACATGCTACGGCTATTGGAGTTCCACCTTTGGGACCATTAGTTATTATATTTGGAATATTAGTATTTTTTAATGCTTCTTTACTATCTGCAGCTCCTACAAATCCTACAGGAACACCAATTATACTTTTAACATTAAGCTCTCCGGATTGTTTTAATTCTATTGCTTTAAATAATGCTGTTGGAGCATTACCTATTGCGATTATACCTTCAAAATCAGTATTTGCTGCATATTGTATTGCTGCTGCTGCACGTGTAGTTGGTTTTTCTTCTGATAATTTTTTAGCTAAATCTTTAACTTTTTCATCTTTAATATAACACTTAACATTACCTTCATATTGTGTAATGCCTGATTTAACCATATTTATGTCAGTTAAAATATCCTCATTATTTTTTAGAGCTTTAATACTAACATCTACGAAATCTGGGCTAATACTAACTAATTTAGCATATTCAGGGTCTGCTGTAGAATGAACAATTCTTTCAACAATATCAGTTTCTAATGGGTTTAAACCTTTAACATCATCTTTTATTAATTCTCTGATAATTTCACGACTTTTAGTAGCTATATCCATTCCTTGATTAGTTGAGGCTCCCATAAACATTTTTTATCACATTTTTTAATTTTTTTAATTTTTTTAATTAATAATATTATATTTATAATATTTTTTTAGTATATAATAATTAAGATAACTATAAAATTATTTTAAAGATTTACTTGCAGATAAACCAGCTAAGTAGCCTGTTGAAAAACATAATTGTAAATTATATCCTCCAGTAGGTCCTGCAGGTTCTAAAACTTCACCTGCAAAATATAAACCTTCTACAAGATTGGACTCTAAGGTTTTACTTTCAATTTCTTTAATGTTAACTCCGCCGATGGTTACTTTTGCATCTTCACTTACAATATCTGAAATTTCGAATGATAAATGTTTAAGGTTATCCACTATGCGGTTTTTATCTTTACGTGTGAGACTACTCATTGTTTTATTACTTGAAACTTGGGCTTTGTTTAAGAAGTATTCAATGAAGTTATTGCTCATATAATATTTCATATAATTTTTAATTTTAGTTGTTCCATTTGATGGTATATCATTTGTAATTCTTTCTTTTAATTGGTCTTCATTTAATTCTGGTTTTAAATCAATGGATATTTTCATATTATTTAATTCGGTTTCATTATTTAACAAGTTATAATCACTTTTTCTCATTATATCATTACTTAAATCTATAATTGCTGGACCTGTAACTCCTGTATGGGATATGAGAACATCTCCAGTTGTACTTATCTTTTTCTTCCGATCTTTAAATGAGACCTTAACATTATTTAATTGTATTCCTGCTAATTTATGTAAATAAGAATCTTCTACTTTTAAACTTACAAGTCCAGGTTTTATTGGTGTGATTGTGTGGGATAAACTTTCTGCAAACATATAACCATCACCATCACTTCCAGTATTTGGGTAGGAAATACCACCAGTTGTAATGATTAATTTATCACATTCTATACTATCATTGTCTGTTTTTAAATTGAATTTTAATTTCTTATCATTGTTTAATTCATGTTTTACAGATTTAACGGTAGTATTGGATATTATATCTACATTTAAATTTGTTAAATAATCTTTAAGGACTCCTTTTATTATATGTGCATCATCTGTTGTTGGGAATATTCGACCATTATCTTCAACTTTAAATTCTACACCTTTATTCTCAAACATTTTTAATAAATCATTATTATCAAATGCGAAAAATGAGGGTTTTAAGAAGTTTTTTTCTGGATAAAGTTTTAATTGATTTTTAATAGGTTTTTCATTAGTAATATTGCAACGGCCTCCTCCAGTTAATAGGAGTTTTTGACCTAAATCATTGTTTTTATCTATAATTGCTATTTTTTCAGGTTCTTTTAGATTTTCAGCTGAGCTTATTCCTGCCATCATTCCTGATGGTCCTCCACCTATAATGCAAATTTTATATGATTTCATTGTTTTTTAATCCTTGCTGGTTAATACTTTATTCTTTATTTTTTCTAGTATTTTATTTTTTTAATTTTTAAAATGATTGTCATTAAAATTGTTTGTTGAATTATAATTCAGGAGAATATATAAAAATTTATAAAACCTCAATTTAAGAGTATTACATATGGAACTTAATTCAGAATATATTCAAGAGCATTATATTGAAATGTATGAAAGAATTATTACTGAACCTACTGTTATGCCTAGATTGATTAATAGAAATACTGATGATGATAGTAATTCTCTAGGATATGAACTTATTTTAAAGATTCTAGATGTGAAGATTTCTCCTGAAGTTTTAAATGTAAAAAACAGAAAGAGAGAAGAAATACGTAGGTTTGAGGAGGATGCATTAAAAAATTATTCTGAAGTTAAAGCTCGAAAGATTATTCAAGAATTTCATGAAAATGAACTTAGGGAATTTTTAGAGGAATATCCAGAATATAGTGAAGTTCTGTTAAAGGATAATATTTCTAAGCGTGTTTTAAGTTTTATTAAAAAATAATAGTTTTAATTGAGATTTTTTTTATGGGTGAAACTAATAATGGTTTAAAATGGGGTAGTAATGCTAGTTTTCTTTTAGCAACATTAGGGGCTGCATTAGGTATTGGTAAATTTTGGCGATTTCCTTATGAGTTATATACTAATGGTGGAGGATCATTTCTTTTACCATATATTGTGGCTATATTACTTGTTGGTTTGCCTTTTATATTTTTAGAATATGGTTTGGGGTATAAATTTCATACTTCTTTTACAAAAGTTTTAATTGCAATTAATGAGCGATTTGAGTATCTTGGTTGGTTAATTGTTGTAATTGTTTTTGCAGTTTTACCTTATTACATTTGTATTATTGCTTGGGATGCTGTTTATTTCTTTTTAAGTTTTACTAAGGGTTGGGGTTCAAATCCTAATGCTTTTTTCACTAATTCTGTATTGCAGAGTTCTCCAGGGTTATCTGGACTTTCTCATGTTGTTATACCTATTTTGCTTGTTGTTTTAGGTATATGGTTTATTGTATGGTTTATATCTCATAGAGATGTGGAGAAGGGTATTGCACGTGCTGTTAAATTTTTATTACCTTGTATGTTTATTATGGTGATATTTTTTGTATTTTATTCATTTTCTTTACCTGGTGCAGCTTATGGTTTAACTGCTTTATTTACTCCTAAGTGGTCTACTTTATTAGATTTTAATGTTTGGATTTCTGCATTTGGTCAAGTTTTATTTAGTTTATCTTTAGGGGAAGGTATTGCTATGACTTATGCTAGTTATGTTTCTGAGAATAGTAAATTGGCTGATAATGGTTTAACTGTTGTTTTAGTTAATTCTGGTCTTGAAATTTTTATTTCATTAGGTATTTTCAGTATTTTGGGTTTTATGGCTGTATCTACTGCTCAACCGATATCTAGTTTAGTAACTCAAGGTACTGGATTGGCATTTGTGGCTTATCCAACTATATTGAATTTATTAGGTGTTTGGGCTTATGTTATTGGACCATTATTCTTTTTAAGTATATTCTTTGCAGGTTTAGGATCTACTATTTCATTTATTGAACCTTTAAGTAGTAGTTTAACTAGTAAATTTGGAATTAAACGTACTACAGTTGTTACTTGTTTATGTATTATTGGGGTATTTTTATCTTTAATATTTACTACTGGTGCTGGAAATTATGTTCTTGGAATTGTAGATGAATTCCTTAATAATTTTGCATTGATGATAGGTGTAATCTTACAAGCTATAATATTTGGTTGGATATATGGTATAGATAAGTTAATTCCTATTTTAAATCATAAGTCTAACTTCCAAGTTGGTCGTTTATGGGTCGTTACTATTAAATATTTAATTCCAATTATCCTTGTATTTATTTGGTTAGGTGGTTTAGGTTCACTATTATTCAGTCATGATATAATAAAATTAGGTATTGATTTAGTTATTGCTGTAGTTTTAATTATAATTCCAATGGTTTTAACTTTCTTACCAAGTAAAAAAGATGAAAAAGTAGAATCTAAAAGTTAATTTGTAATATTACGAACCATAATTTTTTTGAATAAAAAAAATCAGTGAAAACAAATATTTTCACTGATTAATAATCTTTTTTTTTTTAATTAAATATTTTCACTTAAGGAGTTAATCGACGTCTATCTCTAGGGAAGAGAACAGTTTCACGAATGTTTTCAACACCAGTTAAAACCATATTAAGACGATCTGAACCTACACCCCAACCAGCATGAGGAGGCATACCATATTCAAATGCTTTAAGATAATCTCCAAATGCATCAACATTTAAACCTTTAGCTTCAATTTGGGTTTTAAGTAATTCATATTGGTGAATACGTGTAGCACCAGATGAAATTTCTAAGTTTTTATACATTAAATCAAATGCTTGTGAAATTTCAGGACGTTCTTCATTAGGCATTACATAAAATGGTTTAATAGCAGTTGGCCATTCAGTTAAGAAATAGAATCCTTCTTGAGTTTCACCTAAAGCCTTTTCTCCTGCTCTGGAAAGATCTTCTCCCCATTGCATTTCAACACCTTTACTGTTAACAATATCTACAGCATCATCATATTTGACTTCAGGGAAAGGTCCTTCAGGAATATCAAGTGTTTGACCAATAGTTTCTAATTCTTCTTTACAATTTTCTTTAGTGCTTACTAAGATACGTGAAATCATTTCATCTAATGTTTTCATTACATCTTGATCATTATTGAAACTTGCTTCGTAATCGATACTTACAGCTTCATTTAAATGTCTTAAAGTATCATGCTCCTCTGCACGGAAAATTTGTCCTATTTCAAATACTTTATCGAATCCAGCACTCATCATCATTTGTTTGTATAATTGTGGGGATTGACCTAAGAAAGCTTCTCTTTCAAAGTAAGTAATTGGGAATAATTCTGTTCCACCTTCAGTAGCACTTGCTACAAGTTTTGGGGTGTGAATTTCAATTATACCTTCTTCATCAAAGAAGTTACGTACAGTTTTAAACATATTGTTTTTTATTTTGAATATGCTTGAAACATGAGGTACACGTAAATCTAAGAATCTGGAATCTAATCTAGTATCGATTTCAGCTTTAACCTTTTCAGTTGGATCCATTGGTAATGGTTGATCTGCTATGTTTAAAACTTTTATTTCTTCAGGGATTAATTCCACACCATTTGGTGCTTTTCCTGATTCTTGAACTTTTCCTCGTACACCGATTACGGATTCTTTGCTTAATGCACGTAAGTCTTCTAATATTTCTTTTGTTACTTTTTTACTTGGTGCTGTAACTTGTATCATACCGTCACGGTCACGTACAAGTACGAAAATTATTCCACCAAGATCTCTTATTTCATGAACCCATCCCATTATTATTACTTCTTCACCTGTAATCTCAGGATTTACATTTTTAGTGTAATGGGTTCTTCTCCAATCATTTAATAAGTATTCCATTATTATTCACCTATAAATTATATAAAAATTTAGATAAAAATCAGTTTTTTTTTAAAATTTTAAAAAAACTAGTAGTTAATAAACATACTATATTAATTTATAATTTTTTTAGTTTATAAAACTTAAGAATGTATGAATATTTTTTCATGTTAATGTTTAATTTTTGTATAAAAAAAATAGTAGATTTTGGTAAAAATGTTTTTATTTATTTTTTACCTAATCTTACTTTAACACTATCTGCGTGAGCTGCAAAACCTTCATAGTCAGCTATAGGTAAGATAGTTTTGCTTAATAATTCTAAACCTTCTTTACTTAATGTTTGTACTGTAGGTTTTTTAAGGAATGCTTCAGTTGATAATCCAGAGTACATTCTAGCTCCACGACCTGTTGGTAATACATGGTTTGTTCCAGATCCATAATCTCCTGCAGCTACTGGAGAATAATTTCCTAAGAATATACTTCCTGCATTATTGATTTTATTTAATGTTTTTTCATCGTCTTCTGTTGTGATTATTAAATGTTCTGGTGCGTATTCATTGGTGAAATCTATTGCTTCATCTAAATCTTTTGTTACTATTATTTGTCCGTATTTTTCAAGAGATTCTTTTATGATTTCACTTCTTTCGGCTTCTTCTGCATATTTATATATTAAGTAATCGGCTTTTTCAGCTAAATCAATACTTGGTGTTACTAAAAAGCATGATGCATTAGGATCATGTTCTGCTTGTGATAGAATATCGTAAGCTACATATTCTGGGTTGGCTGTTTCGTCTGCTAGGACTAATAATTCTGATGGTCCTGCTGGGAATTCTATATCTACTTCTCCATATACTAATTTTTTTGCTGCTGTTACAAAGATGTTTCCAGGTCCTACAATTTTTTCTACTGGTTTAAGGGTTTCTGTACCATAAGCCATTGCAGCTATTGCTTGGGCTCCTCCTACTTTGTATATTTCATCTGCTCCTGCTAAGTCTGCAGCTACTAAAATTGCGTCAAGTATTTTTCCTTCTTTGTTTGGAGGTGTGCAACAGATTACTCTTTTCACTCCCGCGATTTTTGCGGGGATTACTGTCATTAGTATACTTGAGGGGTATGCTGCTCTTCCACCTGGGATGTAGCACCCTACACTATTTATTGGTCTTATAACTTGTCCAGCTGTTATTCCTGGTCGTACTTCCATCATCCAATCTTTTGGTATTTGTGCTGTGTGGAATTTTTCAATATTACTTGCAGCTGATTCTAGGGAGTCTAATAGTTTTTTATCTAAATTTTTGTATGCTTCTTCAATTTCTTTTTCAGTTACTTTTAAATCTTCAACAAGTACCCCATCAAATTTTTCAGTGTAAGATTTTACTGCTTCATCTTTTCCTTCTTTTACATCATTTATTATGTCGGTTACTGTTTTTAGCACTTGGTTTACATCAGATTGTGATCTTTTGATTAGTTCATTAACTTGGTTTTTGTTATATATTATCATTTCCATAGTTTGTACAATCCTTTTTTATAAGTTTGATAATTTATTATTTATTATGTTATTTATTTAGATTTTTTAGTATTTAATAATGTTTTTAATAAGTTTTTTTAGTATTTATTTAAAACATTTTCTTCTAATATATATAGTTTTACTATTTGTTAGATATAAGAAAGTTTATATATAACATTGGAAACTTTTATATAATATTTCTTATAGAAGTAATAACTGAAATTAAGTTTGGGGTATTTAATTCATTTATTCCAATTGAAAATTATTTTTTTAGAATACTAAAACTAAAGTTTATTTCTTTTAACTATAAAAAAGATGTTTAATTAATAATAATAAAGGGTTTAAATGTATGTATAAAGATGAAATGATTCAACTACATCAATTTTTAGTATATGTATTAAAATATTTGGATACTGATGAACGGGTGCATGAAAACTGTGAAGAATATTTGGCATTAAATATTAGTCCACACCATATTCATAAGACTAAAGCAGAACATAAGCATGCTATATTCGTGTTATCTAATATTATAAGTGAAGTAATTTTAGAAAAAGATCCTGATACTATCCCACCTAATGTATCTAGTGCTCTTGAAGACCTTGTAAGACGTTCTAGAAAACAATTAGCTGCTCAAGAATCTAGTAAATAAGATTCTTTAGAGTTAATTTACTTTTTTTTATGATTCTTTTTTTTAAATAAGTTAATCTACTTTTTTTTTAAACTTTTTTTTCTGGTTATTGTTTATTTTTTTAATTATTATGATTAAATAGAAAAATTATAATAGTTTGATTTAACATAGTTTTTATTATTATAAATACTAGGATTTGGTGGTTATGGCTGTTGAAAAAATGGTTTGTTTAGTTGATGGTGAGCATTATCTTCCTGTTACTAAATCTGCTATAGATACATTAAATGAATTAGAGCATATTGAAGTAGTAGCTATAATATTTATTGGTGGAACAGAGAAGCTTAAGACTGATGATGCTGATTTGTATTCTGATATGATGGGTTTACCTGTTCATTTTGGTCAAGATAAAAGTGAAATTCCTTATGAGTTGATTACTCAAATTATTCAGGATTATGATGCTTCTTGTGTTATGGATTTGAGTGATGAACCTGTATTAGATTATACTAAACGTTTTAAAATTGCATCTAGAGTTTTAGCTGAAGGAATACCTTACAGGGGTCCTGATTTTAAATTTGAACCTGTTACTCAGTATGAAGTTTGTCAGAAGCCTAGTTTAAAAATTTTAGGAACAGGTAAACGTATAGGTAAAACTGCAGTTTCAGGATATTTGTCTAGATTAATAGATAAAAAAGGTTATGAACCGTGTGTGGTTGCAATGGGTCGAGGAGGTCCAGAAGAACCTGAAGTTGTTCATGGGGATACTTTTGAAATTACACCTGAATTTTTAATGGAACAATCTGAAAAAGGAGTTCATGCTGCTAGTGATCATTGGGAAGATGCATTAATGAGTCGTATATTAACTATTGGTTGTCGTCGTTGTGGGGGTGGAATGGCAGGTGATGTTTTTTTAACAAATATGAGAAAAGGGGCAATGATAGCAAATACTGTAGAAAATAAGTTTGTTATATTTGAAGGAAGTGGTGCTGCTATACCTCCAATTAAAACAGATAAAAACATTGTACTTATAGGGGCAAATCAACCTTTAATCAATATTGAAAACTTTTTTGGACCATTCCGTATTAAATTAGCAGATTTAATAATTCTTACAATGTGTGAAGAACCAATGGCATCTGGTGAAAAAGTTAAAAAAATTGAAGATTTTGTTAGTGAAATTAATCCTAATGTAAAAGTTATTTCAACAGTATTCCGGCCTAAACCATTAAATGATATATCTGGAAAAAAAGTTTTATTTGCAACTACAGCACCAGAAAGTGTTAAAAGTGTTTTAGTTTCATATTTAGAAGAAAATTATGATTGTGAAGTTGTTGGTACTACTTCACATTTATCTAATCGGCCATTATTACAAGAAGATATAGAAAAGTATATTGATAAAGTTGATGTGATGTTAACTGAACTTAAAGCTGCAGCAGTAGATGTTGCAACTAAAGATTCATTAAAAGCAGGTTTGGAAGTTGTATACTGTGATAATATTCCAGTACCTATAAGTTCTGATTATCCTGACTTATCTGATAGTATTATTGAAGTTGTTGATAGTGCTATTGAAGATTTTGAAAAAAATTAAACAATAAAATTAAGGGGTTTATTTAGTTGATAAATATAGTTTGTACACATTTGAATTCTGGGGAAATTAAATCTACTAGTGTAGATAAGTTAACTGATATTTTAGTAAAAAGTGAACCTGTAGTGGATATTCCTAAGCCTAAAAATTGGGATGTTGGAGAAGATTCATTAGAATATAATTTTTTGCCTGTTAATCTTTTTGATAAAATTGATCTTAGTGTTGCTATTTATGTTCCTTATAATGGGGGTTTGGATTTTGTTTATCAGTATTTAGATAATACTGCTTGGACGGATATTACAGGTAATGAAAATTATGTTGAAGAATCTTTGGGTTGTAGATTTTCTGAGATTTATAAGAATATGGCGACTTTAGATGTTTTAGAGGTTTTACAGAGTGTTTATAAAGATGGGGTTCAAAGAGATATTCAGCTTGCAGTTTATGATGATAGGGATTTAATTACTTATTTAGAATTTTCTTTTGTTAAGTATGGGAATAAGGTGTATGGTTTTTCTGAGAGAAAAACTAAAAATGTTTTAACTGATCGTCAGCTTGAGAAGGTTTTGTCTGAGAAAGATGATCTTTTGAAGGAACTTCAGGATAGGGTTCGTAATAATCTTCAGTTAGTTCGTAGTTTTATTGATATTGAGCTTTATTATCATCCGGATACTCCTAAAGAAAATCTTAAAAAAACTCGTAATCGTATAACTACTATGGCAATTGTTCATCAGGAGATTTATAATAGTAAAGATCCTTTTACTTTAAATAATTGTGATTTTATTGAGAATGCTTTAAGTAATTTGTTTAGTGCTTATGAGTGTACTCATGTTGCTGTTGATTTGGATTTTGATTCTTTAATTAGAATAGATATGGATCAGGCTATTCTTATTGGGCTTATTATTAATGAATTGGCTGTTAATACTATTGAGTTTGCATTTCCTGATGATGCGAAGGGTATTTTCCATGTTGGGGTTCATAAGGATGATTTGGGTGTAGTTAATATTGAGATTTTTGATGATGGTGTTGGTTTGCCTGATGGTGTGAATTTTGATTCACCTGATAATTTGGGTTTTACTATTATTAAGAGTTTGGTTGGTCAATTGAATGGTTCTTGTGAAGAATTGAGTCGAGATAGTGGTTTTGGTATTTTAATTAAGTATTAAATCTTTCTTTTTTTTATTTTTTTTTATTCTTTTTTTTAGGCAAAACATTTATATGTATGTTAGTACTTACTTACATTATGGAAGTTAATGATACATCACAAAAAATTATAGATGCAACAATTAATGTCTTAAACGAACAAGGACTTAGTGGTACAACCACAAAAAAAATTGCTGAAAAAGCAGAAGTAAGTGAAGTAACTATTTTCCGTAAATTTGAGACAAAAGATAAGTTAATAGAAAAATCAAAAGAAGTTTATCTTCAAAGTTTCCTAAAAAAATTAGATCAACTTTTTGAAGTAAGTGTAAACCAAGATTTAATTGATTTTTTTAAAGATTTATGGTATGAATCCCAAAGATTATTCGATGAAGATATAAATCTTATTAAAATAAGTTTTGAAGAAATAAACATTGATTCATTACATGATAAGGTCCTACCTAGATTCTCAGATAGGATAATAAATAATTTATCCCATATTTTCCAAGAACAAATTGATAAAGGAAAAATAAGAACAGTTAATCCAACTGTTGCAGCATTAACAATTTTTAGTGTAATGTTTGAATCATTAATATTATTAAAAATATATGGAGTAAAACTTGATCAAACTGAAGATAGTTATGTAGAAGACTTCCTAGACATATTCCTTAATGGAATTTCAAAATAAATATTATTATAATTATTTTCTTTTAAAAACAAATTTTTCAGGGGGAAACAAAAATAAAACTCAGAAATGTATTAGAAATAATGAAAAAAGACGCACGTAATTCATTTAAAAATCCAGTTATTGTAATAGTTTTATTAACTATAATGATTTTACCGTCTCTTTATGCAATTTTAAACGTGCAAGCATGTTGGGATCCATATGGTAAAACTGGTAATCTAGAATTTGCTGTAGTTAATTTAGATGAAAATTCATCTTATAATGGAATAAGTTATAATTTTGGAGATAAATTAATCGATAGATTACATGATAACAATGATTATAATTGGATTTTTACCAATGAAAATGATGCTAGGAATGGGGTAAAAAGTGGAAAATATTATTCGGCGATAATTATACCCGAGAACTTTACGAAAAATGTATTGAGTATTTCCACAGCTAATCCGCAACCAGCTCATTTAGAATTTTTAGAAAATGAAAAAATAAGTCCTGTAGGAAGTAGAATGAGTGAAACTGCTTCAAAAGAGGTGCAGACAAAGGTTAATAATGAGATAGTGCAAACTGTTAACACTGAGGCACTTGGTCAATTAGTAACTGTCGGTTCAAGTTTACCTGTTACAACACCGTTAACTGAACTTTCAGGTGTGAACTCTTCTGGTGTTAAAAATTATTTCTACAGTCCTGTAGGTATTGAAAAAACTAGTATTTATCCTGTTGACAATTATGGATCTAGTGTAGCGCCATTTTATATTAGTTTAGCTTTATGGATTGGTGCTATTATGGCAGGTATAATTATTAAAACAAGATATATTGAAAAACAATTATATACTCCAATTGAGATGTACTTTGGTCGTATGGGGTTATACTTAATGTTAGGTATAGGTCAAGCATTAGTAATTACTATAGGTTGTTTCTTAGCAGGTGTAGAAGTTACTAATCCATTGCTGTTCTTGCTGACAATGATTCTGTCTTCGATGGTTTGTATGGTTATAATATACTCTTTCGTAAGTGTATTTGGAATTGTTGGTAAGGCTTTATCTATTGTTGTATTGGTTTTCCAAATATCTGGTACTGGTGGTGTGTATCCAATTCAAATTATGGCTTCATTCTTTGGAGTGGCTAATGCTTGGTTACCATTGACTTATTGTATTGATGCACTTAGGGAAGTAATGCTAGGTATGTATTGGCCTAGTTTTTCATTTGCTATATTAAAACTTCTTATTTATCCAATAATAACCTTGGTTTTAAGTGTTATTATTAAATATAGATTTGATAAAAGTGCTCATTGGTTTGAAAAGAAACTTGAAGAAAGTGGACTTGCTTAAATCCACTTTTTTTATTATTTTTTTTTTTTAGAAATAGAATAGAATTTTTATAAATATCTTTTTTTTTATTTATCCTCCGGCTAGAATTATTTTGGTTCCTTCGTTACTTATTTCTTCTTTTTTAAAGTCGATATCGAATTTTACTCTTTCTATTACTTCTTTTAATGCGTCTAGTGTTTCGGTTCTATGTGGTCCGAGTACGGCTACTAAGAATAATGGATCTCCTGTGTAGAATTCTCCTACAAAGTGGACTAAGTTTATTTGGTATACTCCATATTTTATTTTTGCTGATTCTGCTATTTCTTCCATTTCCTTTTTAGCTTTTTCTTTATCGGGAGTGGTTTGTATTAGTTTTTCCACGATTTTATTTTCTTCGTTTCCTCTTACAAATCCTTCGAATGTGAATATTGCTCCGCTGTCATCTACTTTGGGGTTTTTCTTTAAGTCATTTACTAAATCTTTTATTTCGTAGTAATCGTCATCTTTTTGGATTAGTTCAATTATCATTTTTTTTTCACCTTTAAAAAAATAGATTTAACTATTGTTATATTTTTTTTAGTTTATAAAAATACTCATTTTATAACTAAGTATAAAAGAGAGAAATTAATTTTAATATGTTTATTATTATTAATTATTGTAATTTTTATATTTTGTAAATTAATAAATGTTTTAACAATAGGGTTAATTCAAGTTTAGGTATGGAAAAAACAGGTAACCCCTTATTAGTTTTACTCTTTGCATTACTAATAATACCATTAATAAGATGTAAACAATAAAATTTTAATAAAAAGTAAGGTTAACTAAAAATCTTACTTTATTATTAATTAAAATTATTTAATAAAATTTAAAAATTAGTAGAAGAGTTAAATTCTCTTCTTTTTTTCTTTTTTTTATAAATTGTGAAAAATTCAATATTTTTTAAAATTAAGTTCACTAACTTCTTTTCTAGAAAGATCTTTAATACGTTGAAGACCGTCAATCTCAGATATAATATCTACTGTAGCTTGAGGAACTAAACTCTCCCAGTTATCATCATTCAACATTCGACGTCTAACTTCAGTTCCTGATAATTCAGTACGATTAAATAAAGGAGGGCTAATAACTTCATAACCTTCTTCTTTGAATAATCTTTCAACTAAAGGATTTCCAGTAAAAACTTTACTAAAAGGAGGTGTCATCATTTTAACATGAGCGGGCCAGATGGAATTCATTTGAATATCTTCCATAGGAACAATATAATAATGTCTATGTTTAACACTATTTTCGGATAAAGCTTGAGTAAGCATCATCACACGTTCACCTGCAGTAAATGGGTCTTTAATAGTGTGAGATAGTTGGGCACTACCTATTCCTATTACAATTTCATCTACTTCTTTCAATGTTTCTTTAATTACTTCAATGTGGCCATTATGAACTGGTTGCATACGACCAATAAGTAATCCTCTTTTAATTTCTTTCATTATTTATAATTCTTATAAATACAAGTTATTATATTTAACTAAGAAAAAAATTTTTCTTATCTAAAATTCTTTAATTTGTATTTAGACATTTGTTATTTATTAAAATTAATAACAAAAACTTTATATGATAGAATACATATCTATGTTTATGAAGTTCAATTTAGAAATTCAGAAAGAAACTAAGAATATCTTAGATAAGGCTTTAGATAACCCTCTAAGTGTGGAGGATGCAAATTATTTGATGAATGTACAAGGTCAAGATTTTTTTGCTTTGTTGGCCACTGCGGATAAAGTTCGTGAGGAATTAGTTGGAAATCGTGTTACATTTATTAATAATTGTAATATTAATTTCACTAACATATGTAAAGTGAGATGTGGTTTTTGTGCATTTGGAAAAGATAGCACTGATTCTGAAGCTTATATTTTAAATGATGAACAGATTGTTGCTAAAGGTCAAAATGCAGTTGAAAACGGAGCTCATGAGTTTACTTTAATGGGTGGTGTTTTACCTGAAGCAGATATAGATTATTATGAACATTTACTTAGACTGTTAAAAGATCATTTTCCAAATCAATTGATTCATGGATTTTCCCCTACAATGGTTTATGATGCAGCAAAAGTATCTGAGATGGATATTAAAGATGCATTTATTGCACTTAAAAAGGCAGGATTAGATTCATTACCTGGTACTGCTGCAGAAATATTAACTGACCGTTCACGTAAAATCATATGTCCAGATAAAGTAACTACTCAACAATGGGTTGATGTAGTAGAAACAGCTCATAAAGTAGGAATACCTGGATCTGCAACTATGATGTATGGTCATGTGGAAACAATGGAAGAACGTGTGGAAACAATGGATATTTTAAGAACAGTTCAACATGATACCCAAGGATTTACAGAATTCATACCAATGACTTTTATGCAAGAATACTCTCCAATATTCCTTGAAGGACAACAAAACTTAGGAGCAACTGGAACAGAAGATCTTAAACTTTATGCTGTAGGTCGTTTAATGTATCGTGACTTAATACCTAATATACAAGTAAGTTGGGTTAAAATGGGATTCCGATTTGCACAAGTATCCTTAATGTCAGGAGCAAATGATCTTGGAGGAACTTTAGGTGGAGATGAATTATCTGCAGCTAGTGGAGCTCCAGATGGAGTAGATACCAGTATAGATAATCTTTCACGCATAGTTAAAAATTTAGGACGAACACCAATGGAAAGAAATACAAAATACACTGAATTTTATCCAATAGCTTCTAAATAATTATAATTTTTTCTGATTTTTTATGATGAAAAAACAGTTTTTATCTAAAATTAATAGTATTATTGAAGCACAACCTAAAGTTTGTGCTCATCCTTTATTACCCACAATGTATAAAATAAAAGAAGATTTTTCTTTAATTATTAATATTCAAATTATAGAAGGTTTTGATACTATTTTTATAGATAATTATTATGATATTCATTTTTTAAAAGATAATATAAATATTAAATCTATTAATTTATATGATGTAGTTGATGTTTCAATAAAAGATTCACAATGAAACATTAATTATCTAATTTTTTTTTTAAAACAAATACTTATAATAATAATGTTAATGATAAATTAAAATTAATAATTTATTATTAAATAAAATTACTAATTTTATAAAAGAATATGATTTATGAATTAAAAAATAATCCTGATTGGGGAATGAAAAAGTGATAGTTAAAGTAGATAACCTTAGTAAAACATTTGAATTAGATAATGGAGAAAAAGTAAAGGCTCTAGATGGAATATCCTTTGAAGTGGAAAAAGGGGAAATTCTTGGAATCATTGGTAAAAGTGGGTCTGGAAAAACCACATTATTACGTACATTACGTGGAGTAGAACATGTTGAAGAAGGTGAAATCCAAGTAGGTAGATTACATATCACTCCAGACACTACCCCTCATTATTATCATGAATTAAAAAAGATTACAGCTATACATTTACAAAGAAATTTTGGTATTTGGCCAGAAACACCATATAATAATGTTTTGCGTAAGTTATATGCAAATGATTATGGTGATGAATCTATGGTTGATTTTCAATTAGCTGAACAACTTCATGGTGAAGAAGCTTTGAAAATCTTAAAACTTGTAGGATTATATGATAAAAAAGATCATCTTGGAACAGTATTAAGTGGTGGGGAAAAACAACGTCTTATAATGGCACGGGAATTAGCTAAAAAACCTGAAGTATTGTTACTTGATGAACCTGCTACTATGGCTTGTCCTCGCACTAAACAAGGAATTTTAGATGCAATAAAGAATATTAATAAAGAATTAGGGATTACTGTTATTGTAGTTTCACATTTACCTGAAGTACATAAATATTTATCTACTCGTTTAATTCATATTGAAAATGGTAAAATTGTTGATGAAGGAGATGTAGAACCTGTTATTCAAAATTTCTTAAAAGAAATGGAACCTGTTAGTGATATTAATATTACCAGTACTGATGAATCTGTAATAAAAATTGAGGATGTTTTTAAACGATTCTTTTTACTTACAGGTGGAGAAGTTCTTGATATGAAAAATATTAATCTTGAAACTTATAAACAGAATATTCTCTCACTTATTGGACCTAGTGGTGCTGGAAAAACAATACTTCTACGAATGTTAGGAGGTTTAGAAATTCCAGATGATGGGGAAATTTTATATAAACTTGTTAAAGAGGATGGTTCTGTTGAATGGGTTGATATAGCTACAGCAAGTATGAGTCGTTTAGATATTCGTCGTAAATCCACTTTTATGCATCAAGAGTTTGCTTTAACTCATTATTCCACAGTTCGTGATCAACTTGCAACTAAATTAGGTTATAAGAATCGTAAACTCATAGATAAAGCTAAAGAGCATGCTAAGGAGATTAATCTTAGTGATGAATTATTAGATGCATTATATTTACTCACTGATTTACCTATTAATGAGGTTTCTGATCGTTTAATGCAAGTAGGTTTACCTGCAGATATTCTTGAAGAATTATTCCC
Source organism: Methanobacteriota archaeon (assembly GCA_023440975.1). GTDB lineage: Archaea > Methanobacteriota > Methanobacteria > Methanobacteriales > Methanobacteriaceae > Methanobrevibacter_A. The sequence goes on from JAEZRD010000036.1 coordinate 22,375, forward strand.
TAAATTCCCTTCAGATGATGTTGAAGAAGAAGTTGCTGATATTTTTGAAGATTTAAATTTAAGTATGGATATTCTTGATAGAAAATCTTATGAATTATCTGGTGGTCAAAAAGTACGGGTTATGTTGGCTTTACAACTTATTAGTCGTCCTGAAATTTTATTACTTGATGAACCATTTGGTGATTTAGATCCTATAACTTTACGTACAGTTACTAATTCTTTAAAGAGATTAGCTAAACGTTTAAATTTCACTGTTGTTATGGTATCCCATAATACTGATTTTGTTAAAGAATTTGCTAATAGGGCAGTATTTATGAATGAAGGGGAAATAATTGGTGATGGTAAACCTGATAAGCTTGTTAATGAATTTATCAATTTCTGTCATGCGGATTATTTAATGCAGTAAAAATGAGGTAGTTTAATTGTTTGATGTAATTACAGTCCCAATTGATGAATCCGAATATGCAGATAAAGCCATAGATATTGCTGTGGATTTAGCTAGTAAATATGGTAGTAAAATTGCTGCTGTGCATGTGATTTCTGAAAACTCAATTTTCACTTATGATGATTTGGAAGATAATGGGGATAATCTTTTAAGTAAAATCACAAATAAAGCTGGAGAAATGGATGTTGAAGTTGTAGAGCATTTAATAACTGGTGATCCTTTACGTGATATTGATGTGATTATTAATAAAACTAAAGCTGATCTAGTTGTTATTCCTGCTTATGGTTATGATACATTCTTACGAGGGACTGATACAACTAATTTTATTGGTAGTGTTGCGGAACGTTTAATTAAAAATAGTAAGGTTCCTGTTTTAATTGTTAAGTAAATGTGGATGGTTTTTCAATAGGGAATTCGATTTGAATTTCTGCACCTCTATGTTTTGGTATTTGTCTGATTTCACCATGTATTTGGAGTATAAGGCTGTTCATTATGATAAAACCTGGTGTGGGTACATTATGAATATCAAAATCATCAGGCATTCCCATACCATCATCCATAACACTTATTCTAACATTTTTTTTATCTTTAACTAATTTTAAATATAGATTTCCCTCTTTATTATTGGGGAATGCTGAGTCAATACAATTTAATGCTAATTCTGTTATTATTAAACTTATAGGTATAGAACGTTCCATTTCTAATTGAAAATCTTCCATTTCATTATGTAAACTTACATGATTTAATTTATAAGTTTTTAATAAGTGGTTTACTATTTTTTCTAAAACTTTGCTTATGTTAATTGTACTGAAGTCTTGTGATTTAGCGAATTCTTTTTGAACAAAAACTAAAGATTGAACTCTGTTACTTGTAGCTTGTATAGTTGTTTTTTTCTCACCCTCTTTTCTAGGTCTTGCATTTAATCTTATAAGTGATAATAATACTTCTAAGTTAATGGATGCTCTTTCATGAAGTTCTTTTAAGAGGATTTCTTTTTCTCGTAATGTTTTTTTAAGTTGTCTTTGAGCTTTATAATAGTCAGTGATATCTTGTATGAATCCAATTATTGCATCGTATCTGCCGGAGTATTTATTCATTCGTGTTAAGTAGAATCCAGATAAGTATTTTGTTTTTCCAGTGAATGTTTTTGCAATATATTGTAAATTAAAATGCATACCCTTTTTGGGATGAGATTTTACTTCTTCTAACCACTCATGGTAGGGGTTTAATGAATTGTATTGGATATATTCTGTTCCTTTGAAGTTTTCACCTTTTTTATTTGGGTCTGTGATTTCTAAGATGTTATAAATTTCAGGACTATATTTATATCCGTCTGTTGATGTCCAAGTAAATACTTCAAAACCTATTAATCTTTGTAGAATTCTTAAATTTTCTTGATATTCTTGAGATTTAATTTGTGATTTAGCTTGATGGGTGATATTTAAAATATTGATTTTAATTGCAGGTTTATTATGGATGTGTAAGGCATTAAAAACATATGGTAATATTCAATTTCGCCTTTAGGGTTGATATAACTAAATTCATCTTCAAATGAGTGGATTTCTTTGTTGAAAATTTTTTTAGTTATATTTTCAATCTTTTCGTCTTTATGTATTCTTAATTTAAAATTTTTTTCATCAAATTCTGAATGTTTAAGGTTCAATCCTTCTCCATTTAGATATGAGTTATTCATTAAAACTAATTCTTCATCTTGGTAAATGGCAATACCTTGTTGAGAGTTTTCAAAAATTTGTTGATCTCTTCTTTTAATTTGACTAAAATCTTTAAAACTATTATTTATAATAACGATATATTTATGGTTTAATTTTAAAAAAATGTATTCTATAAGAATTTTTAATTTACCATTATCCTTAATTTCACATTTTAGTTTTTTACTTTCAATTTCATTCTTATTAAGACTTATTAATATATTTTCAAAGGTTAAATAATAATAGGGGAATATTTCATCTATTTTTCGCCATTTTACATCTTTATTGGTTAAGTTGTAATAGTTTAATAATTCGTCTGTACAATTATTTATAATAAAATCCCCATTTTCTGTGGGGTTAATTATGGTTATTCCAAAGTTAAGATTATTAAGACTTTCAATGTTTTTAAATTTACTTTGGGGATAAAGATTATCTGAAGGATTATAAAACTTATCGAAATTTTCATATTCAATTTCTTTAATTAGCTCTTCTCCATCATAAGCAGCTATTGAAAACATGATTATTCACCTGTCTCTTGAGGAATACAAATTCTAATACTAGTACCTTTTTCAGGTTCCATATTTATCATAGTTCCATCTATTAAACCTATAAGTTTTCTTAACATGAGAAAGCTACGATTTTTGCAGGTATTGATGTTTAAACCTTTAGGTAATCCAACACCATCATCAATAACTTCTAAGATAATATTTTCAGGATTTTGGTAAAATTTAATTAATATATTTCCTTTTTCTTTACCTACAAATGCGTTTCGAATTGAATTTGATAATAATTCGTCTAAAACAAGTCCTAATGGGATAGCATGACTAATAGTAATTTCTAAACTTTCTATTTCAGTTTGAATAGTGATATTGTAAATGTTAAATAAATCTTCTAAGTTATTAAGTTCAGAATTAATGAAATTTGTGAAATTAATATTTGAAAAGTTTTCTTCCTGATAAAAACTTTCACCTATTGTGGCTAAATTATATATTCTTTTTTTAGCATCTTCTATAGGTTTTTCATCTTCTTTACTATTTCTTATATGTTGATCTATTTCTATTAATGATACAATAATTTGGAGGTTGTTTTTAACTTGATCATGAACTTCTTCAATTAATTCTTCTTGTTTAATAAGGTTGTTTTTTAAATCTTTTTCTTGATTGATTGTTTCTGTTATATCCTGCAATATTCCAATAAGGTTATCATATTTTTTTGTTTTAGGATTGTATTTTGATGTATTTTTACCATAAAGATATTTTTCATTACCTTTTGCAGTTTTGACATGAATTAAGTCAGTATAACTCATATTTTTTTCAGGTTTTTTGAAGAATTGTTTTTCCCATTCCATGTAATTATCATATTCTTCTTTTCTAACATGGTTTTTTAAGCTTATTTTAGTTGTAAGATCATCTATTTCAAGAATCTTATACATTTCTTGGTTCCAGTTGTACTCTCTTTTTTTATCATATGAAACAATAGCGAATTTACCCATATTTTCAGCTATTTCAATATTTTCTTCAAACTCTATTGCTTCATTATCTACTATTCTTCTTAATGTGAAATCAATTAAGAGATATTCTACGCATTCTGTATTTTTAAAAGTTACAGGTATTGCATCTATTAAGTAATATTTTTTTTGATTAATTTGTGGATGATACCATGTTATCTGGTCTCTCTGTGAATCAAGTTCTTTATTAACTAATTTTGAGCTTATATCAATCCATTCCATGTTTCCAATGTTTTGGGTTATTATGTTTCCATTAAAGTAAGAATCTTCATATTCGCTAGGGTATAATTCCATATCTTTAAATGTTTGATTTTTCCTAACTATTATGTCATCTTGAGCTATAAACATTCCTTGTATAGGATTTTCAAAAATAATATTCTCTTCTTCTTGTTCTTCTGTTGTGAATTCTGTAAACTGGTTAGTAGTGGCTATTACTATGTCTCCGTATTTAATAATAGTTTGAGAAAAATTTAGTTCTACTTCTCCAATGTCATTGTATAATGTAAAGTTAATTGTGGAGGATTTTTTTTCTTCAGTGAAAATATCTTTTATTAATTGTTTATATCCTATTGTTTCTAAAAATGGGAATGTTTCTTTTAAGAGATGCCCGTCTAATTCTTCTTTTGTAAGTTCTAGATATTCCCATACTTTTGAGGAAGGGCATGTGAAAATAAAATCAGTATTTTTTTTAAGTGGTAAAAAAATATCTGAACCTGCTTTAACATTTTTTAAAAGTTTTTCAATTTCAAGTTTAGGTGTAGCATATTTTTTACTTGATAAATTAAAGAGTTTTTTAAGGGATTTGAATTTAATTGATTTTGATGCTTTGGGATAAGTATGATTAGTAAGCCACAGCGTGTACATTTTAATCACTCTTTAATTAATTCATGATTTTTATGTATATGAATATAATAGTTTTTTTTATGTTCTATTTATTATATAGTTTTATGTTTTTAGTTGCATATTATTAAAAATGATTAAATTTTTTTTTCCATTGTTTATTAGTTAAAATAAACTTTTTATTATCATATAAAAAATTATATTAATTAGTTATAATAGATAATTTAAATAATTTTAAGTAAATATCAGACTTTAATTAAAAATTATTCTCTAAGTTAATTTTTAATTAATAAAATTTCGTAGTTAGCTTAAAATTAAAATAGATTTGTAGAATTTATTTAAATTAATATAAAAAGGTGATATAAAATGAAAGAATTATATCAAAAAATGGTTGATGAAGCAATGGCTGCTCAACATGCTGATGTTTCAGTAATTAAAAAAAATCGTGGCGGAAAATTTAAAATTACTGATGCTAAACCCTATATGGAAGCAGCAGCAAACATGAAACCAATAGGTGAACAAGCACAATCTGTCTTTGATTTGCACACCAACAGTGTAAAAGCACACTATAAACAATTAACTACACTTGCTGAAACTGTACGTCCTGAAGACGATCCAATGGTTGAACATTACCAAACACCTCCTGTATTAGAAATCGTAAAAGAAGAGGATCCTGAATTCAATGAAAGTGTTGAAAAATTCGTCCAAGCTATAGCTGATAATGAAGCAATAGTTGGAAAAGAAGCTATACGTAGATATGGTGGATTTTACGGACCAACTTGTGTAGTAGATTTTGCATTAATACCTGGAAGTACAAGTAATATTGTAAATCAAATACTTCAAAAAACAGATATACCTGTTGCACACAAGCAAGCAATTCTTGCAAGTAAATCCTGGGGTATGAACACTTCTTATGGTGTAGGTGAAAAATTCGCTCAAGAAATTGAAGCAGGGGCAACACCAGCAGAAGCAACTGAAGCTGAAGTAAAACAATTCCAAATGTTATATGAATCACCTATAGAAGCACAAGGACAATTAATGGATGCAGCAAATGAATCTAGTTTTGATGTTCGTAAATATATGAATGGATATAAAAAGGACATGTATAAATATGTAAAAGCAGCAATGGATGATGGAGTACATTATGGAAACATTGTAACTGTACCTGCATATTGTGTAGGGGATATTGCTCACCATATAAGTCAATCCACATATAATATGTGTAAAGATGATGTTGTAATGGGAATAATTGAAGCAACAACAGATGTAATAGAAGCATCTTTAACTAGTAATATTGATAATTTCAAATCAGAATATGAAGTATTATCTTTAGCTACTGGTTCAGCTGCATCTGCAGTTGAATACATGTTAGAATTAGATGGATTCAATGCAATAATGATTGTAGATTTACTCACTAAACGTTATCATAATTTTGTACAACAATTCCCAACTCGTGGAGCTGCAGCAGAATTACATAACTGTGACTTTATGGATATGATTTACAGAGGATATGGTTACTTAGATAAAGCACGTAAAGCTAGAAGTGCAGAAGATGTTGAACTTAAACCTGTTGTAGCAGGAAAAATAGTTGATCTTTCAAGTATTAAAGATAATGAAGTTATTATGAATCCACAAAGATACACTTACCCATCCTGTGCAATTAGTGTAAGATTCTCAAGTCTTATGAGATTAGCTGATTATCCATGTTTACTTACTAGTGAGCCAATTACTGCTACAATGATGACAAATGTAATTGCTTTACATAAGGAAGCACCTGCAAGTCCAGTACGTGGATGTAAAAATTGTGCAAGTGCATCTTTAATTGACTTTAGACATTCTTATTGTCAATGGAGAGAAGCTGTATAAAATTTTAGATTATTATAAATTAATTTTAAAGAGGAGATATTAAATTATGGAATGTGGAATAGGAAAGAAAGTTGTGGCTGAAATATTAGGCACATTTTTCTTAGTATTTTTCGGTACTGGAGCAGCAGTAATGACATTACTTATTGCTCATGCAATTAACCCTGCTTCTGGTATTGGAGCATTAGGTGGATTAGGTGATTGGTTAGCAATAAGTATGGCCTTTGGTTTAACTGCTATGGCTTGTATTTATTTATTTGGTAAAATTTCTGGAGCTCATATGAATCCCGCTGTAACTGCAGGTTTATGGGTTACTAAAAATATTTCAGGAAAAGATTCAGTATATTATATAATTGCACAATGTATTGGTGCAACTCTTGCAAGTATTTGTTTAGTATTATGTTTAGGTATGTCTGCTGTTACTATTGGAGGATTAGGTGCAACTGCTCCTGCAGCAGGTATTGGTTACTTCCAAGCTTTATTCGCTGAATTTATTGGAACATTTTTCTTAGTTCTTGTGGTTATGGGTGTTGCTGTTGATAAAAAGGCTGATCCTGGATTTGCAGGTTTAAGTATTGGTATGACTATTACAACAATTATCATTCTTTTAGGTGGTATATCTGGAGGAAGTATTAACCCTGCACGTACATTTGGACCTTACCTTATTGACTTTTTAGCTGGAGGAACTAACTTTTGGATGTATTTCCCAATTTATGTAATTGGACCGATTGTTGGTGGTCTTTTAGCTGGATTATTATATCAATATCTTGCTAAAGATAATGATGTTTGTGAATTACCACAACCTTTCGATAATTCTTAAATTTTAAAAATTTTTAATTTTTTCTTTTTTTCTTTTTTTTGGAGTTTGTTTCATTTTTTTTATTAATTTTTTTATAATATTTTATGTTTGCTATTTTAAAAACAAAAACCTTTTATATTTAGAAATTTATAATTTGTAAATGATATAATATATAAAATAAATTATATAGGAGAAAACGAATTATGGCTGAATACAAATGTAAAATCTGTGGATATATTTATGACACAGAAAAAGGGGAAAAAAGAAAAAATGTTGAACCTGGAACTGCATGGGAAGATGTTCCTGAAGGATTTAAATGCCCATCCTGCGGTGCTCCAAAGAAAATGTTTAAAGAAATCTAAAATAATATAATATTTTTTTGAAGTGTGAATAAAATGGTAAAATACATATGTGATGCATGTGGATACGAGTACGTACCAGAAAATGGTGATCCTGAAAATGGTATTGCACCAGGTACTGCTTTTGAGGATTTACCTGATGATTGGGTATGTCCATTATGCGGAATTGAAAAAGAATTCTTTGTAACAGAAGAATAAAAAAAATCTTTTAATTATTATTTCTTTTAAAAAAAAGTGAGATGAATTTATAATGACCAGATACTTCTGTGAACTATGTGATTATGAATATGTGCCAGAAAATGGTGATCCAGAATATGGTATTGAGCCTGGCACTGCTTTTGAGGATTTACCTGATGATTGGGAATGCCCATTATGTGGGGTAAATAAATCATTTTTCATTATAAAAGAAGATGATAGTGAAAGAGGATTTTAAAAAAAAAATTAAAGGTTATAATTATGGCAAAATACATTTGTAGTGCATGTGGATATGCATATGATGAAGAAATAGGTGACCCAGATAATGGTATTGAGCCTGGCACTGCTTTTGAGGATTTACCTGATGATTGGATGTGTCCAATGTGTGGTGTTGGAAAAAGCATGTTTATAAAAAGATAATTAATTAAAAAAAATAATGGAGATTTGATAATTTGGCAATAAATGAAAAAGTGTTAGATGCATTAAACAAACAAATGAATGCAGAATTATATTCAGGATATTTATACATGGCAATGTCTGCTTATTTAGAAGATAAAGGATTACCTGGATTTGCAAACCTTGAAATGGTAAATGCTAAAGAAGAATTAGATCATGCAATTAAATTTTATAATTACATTATTAGAAGAGGAGGAAAAGTAGCAATTGAAGCTATAGAAAAACCAACTACTGATTGGGAAAATCCTGTTGCTGTACTTGAAAATGTAGTTTCACATGAAGAAAAAGTAACTGGACTTATAAATGATGTAATTGCTCTATCTATTGAAGAAAAAGATTATGCTACTAGTCAATTTTTACAATGGTTTGTTGATGAACAAGTTGAAGAAGAAGAAACAGCTAATGATGATTTAAACAAACTTAATTTAGCAATGGATTCTGGAAACGGTTTATACATGTTAGATCAAGAATTTGCAGCACGTATGTATACACCTCCTGCAGATAATGGAGAATAAATTTCTTATAAATTTATTCTTTATACTTTTTTTTTATTTTAATTTTACAAAACATTAATACAAATAGGAACTCTTTTTATATACTTTAACTAAACTTATACATACTTATTATAAAATTTTGAGGTAATGTATGTATTCTCAAACTAAGATAGCTATACCTGTATTTAAAAAAGATAAAGAATCTATTATAAAAGAAGCTAAAGATTGCATTCAGAAGGGTGCTGATTTAATAGAGCTTCGTATTGATGGTATAGATAATCCAACTCCTCAACTTGCTCGTGAAATTATTGAGGAAATAAATTTTCCAACTATAGCTACAAATAGGGTTCAAAGTGAAGGAGGATTTTTTAAAGGTTCTGAAGAAGAACGTGTTGATATTCTACTTGAAACTTGTGATGTTGCTAAATATGTGGATATTGAATTACAAACTGATTCTGATTTAATTAGTGAAATAACTAAGGGTAATGCTAAAACTATTATTTCTTTTCATGATTTTAAAAAAACACCTTCTTTAGATGAATTATTAGATATTGTTAATCAGGAACATGCTTTAGGAGATATTGCTAAGGTTGCTTTAATGCCTAATGATTTAGAAGATACTTTAACAGTTTTAGCTATTTTAAGTCATTGTGAAGATACTATAGCAATTAGTATGGGGGATGTTGGTTCTTATACTCGTGTTATTGCTACTAAATTCAATGCTCCTATTACATTTGCAGTTAGTAATGATGTTACTGCTCCTGGTCAAATAGATATTGAAACTATGAAATTACTGCTTAATATGGATATAATGGATATTGATAAATTATAAACTAATCTTTAAAATAGGGAGGTTTTATCAGTATGAAGAAAATTCATTACTTTTTAATATTTTTGCTTGTTTTAATACTTGCTGTATCAGTTGTTTATGCGGGTAGTGATTCTATTAGCTTTGATGTTACAGTTGATGGTAATCAAGTTTCTGTCACTGATTCTTCTATACCTTTTTTTGATGCTGATACAAGTGCCCTTGATAATCAGATTATTGATTATGCAGCCAACCAGTCTGTTGAGATAAACACTAATACAGATTCTTTTAAACAGGGTGTTAATGAAATTGCTAAATCTTATGGTTATTCTAATGCAGATGTTAATATTGATTCTCCATTAGGGGATGGTTCTTTACCTTTAGTATCTAAGGTTGAAGGTACTAGTATGGAACCTACATTACATAATGGGGATACTCTTATGATTAACCGTACTCGTAATATTCAAGCTGGAGAAATAGTTGTTTGTAATGATACAGAATATGGGTTGATTGTTAAAAGAGTAGGTCAAGTTAATGGTAATAATGTGTATTTGCAGAGTGATAATAAATCTAGAGAATTAGTTTTTAATAATAATGGAGTTTATGTAGAAGAAGGTTTACATAAATGGGTAACTATTGATAGGATTATTGGTGTTGTAAAATATGATTTAAGCCAAAATTCTACGGAATCTTAAAAAAAATAGTTTTTATATGAAAAATGTAATAATAAAAGGAAAAAATAATTAAATTTTCCTTTTTTTTTTTATTGTTGTGATTGAATATCACTTAATCTTTTTACTCTTTTTACCATATCTGGGTGAGTGCTGAAAAGTTCCATTATTTTACTTCCTGTGTTAATTTTTATATTTTCAGTTTGTAATCTTTCTAACTCGTCAGCTCCAAGGACTCCGTCATTATTGAAGTCAATTTGTGAGAATTCTGATATGTCTCTTTGTGTGTTACTTACATCATTTAAGAAGAAAGCTTTACTTCCTTCAATATCTTTGATTTCTTGTGGGTTGCATTGTGCAGATCCATATACTAATTTGTATAATGCACTTGCAAGGTGTTCTGGACGGTTTCCAAACTCTACACTAGCTTGGTCTGCATAGTATTCACGTGTTCGGCTTATGAATAAGACTATTAATTGTCCTAATGCATAACATGCCATTGCTATTAAACCTAAAATAGCTGTTCCACCATTTTGACTATCATGTGAGAATAGTGTGCTTAAAGCTACATAGTAACATATCATAGGTATTGCACTTACAAGGGTGGTTATTGCCATATCATTATGTTTTAGGTGTCCTATTTCATGTCCAAGTACAGCTTTTAACTCATCACGGTTTACTACTCCAAGGATTCCTCTTGTTACACATATTCTTCCACTGTGTTTACTTCTTCCGTATGCAAATGCATTTGGAACATTTGTTTCACTTATGCCTATTTTTGGCATAGGTATGTCTGCAGCTTTTGATAGTTCTTCTACCATTTCATAAATGTTAGGTGCTTCTTCACGGGTTACATGTTTAACGCGCATACTACTTTCGACTAATGTTGGTCCAATTAAATATTGTATAAATATGATTACTAATCCTATGAGAGCATACATACTGCCCCCTAAGTGAAATCCTAGTAAATTTCCTATTAAAAATATAACTACATAAACTAAGATGAATAATGCTATCATAGCTAGAGTTAATCTTAGTCGTAATTTCCAAGTTCCTTTAACCAATTAAATTACTTCCTTTTATTTAATAATTTTATTTTTTATGTTTATAGTTGTTTAAGTATATATTATTTTTCTTTATACTCTGTTTGTTTCACTTAATATTTTTATTTAATTTTTTTTCTAGTATATTCGCATTTAAATAAACTATACCTATTAAATGTTCATTATTTTTTAATAAATTTTGAATTTTAAAAAGATATATTAATAATGTAATCATATTTAAATAATGAATTTAGATTAATTAAGGTGCCAAATGTATACTATAACACATGTAGATTTAGATAAAAATACTAAAAAAACTATGGTTTTAGAAGATTTAAGGGATTATCATCACTTTTCTGATAAAATAGTTGATGTTCCTAAGTTAGAACACACTCCTGTAGCTGATAATATCGATTTTAGTATAGGGATACTTTTACCATATAATGATGGTGAAGATTTTATTTATCAATATTTGAATAAACCTGTTTTTATGTTTGGGGATGAAACAGATAATATTATAGGACGGTATCGTAGTGATCTTTTTAAAAATATGAGTGATTTAAATTTGAATGATTGTGCTCAACGTGCATGGAATGAAAAGCGTAGAATAGACACAATAGATGAAGTTTATAAAGATGGTAGACTTATATTTGCATATAATGTTTATTATGTAAGAGAATATGATTTATTATATATTTATAGTCAAGATATTACAGATTATTCTAGACTTAAAAATGAAGATGAAAGATTATTTTATGGTTCTCATGAAGGTCTTTTAACAGTTAATGCTAAAAGAGAAGTTGTACGTACTAATGATAAACTTTTTGATATGATTGGGTATACTCTAGAAGAATTTATTAGTTTAGGATCTTTTAAATGGATTGAAAATAATTTTGAAGTTATTACAACAGACAATGTTGATACTAATAATATTGTTGAATTGTTTGAGGAAATAATTTCTCACACAGTAAGTAGTTTAAATATTGAAGTAAAATTCCCAAAAAAAGATGGGAAAGAGGGTTATCTCCGTTTATTCGCGATTCCTACTCGTTATGATAATAAAAATGTGGCACAGATTAGTGTTATGGATATTACTGAATCTAAAGAGAAAGAAATTCATGCTTTAAGAGTTCAAAGAAACTTAAATACTATTCAAGATATGGCGGAAATTGCAATTTCTTTATATGAAAATAATCAAATTAATTGGACTAGTGAAATTTTTAAGATTTTAGAGATTAATCCAGATGAAATAGATTCTAAGAATGTTAATACATATTTGGATTTGATTCTTAAAGAGGATAAACCTATTTTTGATAAAGCTATTAATTCTTTAAATAAGGATAATCCTAATTCTGCTGTTAATCTTAGGGTTAAAACTCCTAAAGGCAATATTAAGTATTTGTCTATGTTGTGTAAATCTTTTTATGATGTTTATGGTAATTGTGTTGCTATTGTAATTTTTGCTCAGAATATTACTTCTCAAAAAAATTATGAAATAGAGTTACAAGAAAATAAAAAAGAATTAGAATATCTTCTTGAAGAAAAAGAATTACTTTTACGGGAAGTTCATGATAGGGTGAAAAATAATCTTCAAATTATTCAAAGTCTTTTAGGTCTTGAAATGCGTTATAATCCTGATAATCCTGAAAATACTGTTCGTAAAACTTATAATCGTATTCAATCTATGGCATTTGCTCAGGAACAATTATATGATGAATTTGATCAGGAAAATCAGGTAAATGCTCCAAGTTATATTTTTCGTAGTGTGAATACTTTATTATTTAGTTATAAAAGTGATATTGAACCTAAATTTGATTTAGATGATATTGATATGAATGTTGATAAAATAATTCCTTTGGGGCTTATTTTAAATGAACTTACTATTAATACTGTTCAGCATGCATTTCCTGATGGGAATGAAGGAATATTTTCAGTAGTTCTTAAGAAAAATGAGGATAAAGTTACTTTAATTGTGACAGATAATGGTGTTGGGGCGCCTGATGATTTCTCTCCAGTATCTAGTAGTAATCTTGGTATTAATATTGTTAATAATCTTGTTGAGCAGTTAAATGGTGAAGTTGAGTATTTAAGTGATAAATCAGGATTTTCAGTTTTAATATCTTTTGAAGATAAGTAATTTTTTTCATGCTCTTATTTTTTTGTAATAAATAATTTTATTATAAATGAAAAACTAATTTTAAATAGTTACTAATTCTTATTTAGTTTATAAAAATTATAATTAATTTAGATATCAATTTAATGGTGATTAATAATATGATTGGTCCATGGGTAGAGAAATACAGACCACAAAATTTAGAGGATATTGTGGGTCAAAAACAAATAGTAAATAGATTAAACAAGTATGTTAATGAAGAAAGTATGCCGAATCTTATGTTTACAGGACCTGCAGGTGTGGGGAAAACTACAACTGCATTAGCTTTAGCTAAAGCTGTTTTAGGTGAATATTGGAGACAAAATTTCCTTGAGTTAAATGCTTCTGATGCTAGAGGAATTGATACAGTACGTAATAATATTAAAAATTTCTGTAGATTAAAACCTGTTGGGGCTCCTTTCCGTATAATTTTCCTTGATGAAGTAGATAATATGACTAAAGATGCTCAACATGCTCTTCGTCGTGAAATGGAAATGTATACTAAAACTGCTAGTTTCATATTAAGCTGTAATTATTCTAGTAAAATTATAGATCCTATACAATCACGTTGTGCAATTTTTAGATTTGCACCAATTAAAGGTGAAGATATCAATAATCGGCTTGAATATATTGCAAATCAAGAAGGATTTGATTATGATGAAGAAGCTATTAAAACTATAGTGTACTTTGCTGAAGGAGATATGCGTAAATCTGTTAATATGTTACAAGCAGCTGCTTCTGAAGGCGGTATTACTGAGGATAAAGTTTATGATGTTGTAAGTAAAGCTAAACCTAAAGATATTAGTCAAATGATTACAAAAGCATTATCTGGTGATTTTATGGGTGCTAGGGAAATGTTACGTAATACTATGGTTTTACAAGGTACTAGTGGAGAAGATATGGTTAACCAAATATATCAAGAGGTTAGCAGACGTGCAATGGAAGGTAAAATGGAAGGAGAAGTTTATATGGATTTAATTGAAGGTATTGCTGATACTGATTTCCGTATAAGAGAAGGAGCTAATCCAAGAATACAATTAGAAGCTTTACTTTCCAAGTTTTTATGAAAATAAACATTAAATAATTATTAATCATAATAATAAAAGGACTTTTTATACAATGTTGTGGACAGATAAATACAGACCAAAAACCTTTCAAGAATTAATGGGTAATGGGAAAATTAGAAAACAAATTGAGAATTGGGTGAATGAATGGAAAAATGATAATCCACAAAAACCTTTACTCCTTGTTGGCCCAGCAGGTATTGGTAAAACATCTTTAGCTTACATTATAGCTAATGAATTTTCTGAGCATATAGAACTTAATGCAAGTGATAAAAGATCATATGATATACTTATGAGTACTATTGGAGAATCATCCAGCACACATTCCCTATTTGGTGAATCATATAAACTTATTATACTTGATGAAGTTGATGGTATTCATGGAAATGATGATCGTGGAGGAACACGAGCTATCAATAAAATTATTGGAGAATCTAAGCAACCTATGGTTATGATGGCTAATGATTTTTATAGTAAAAGATTAACCACTATTAAAAACAAATGTCTAGTAATAAAAATGGCTAAAGTCCATACAAATAGTGTTGGGGCTACATTAAAACGTATTTGTAGAAAAGAAGGAGTGGAATTTGATCCTGAAGCTATAAAAACTTTAGCTAAACGAAGTAATGGGGATTTACGTGCAGCAATTAACACTTTACAAGCTATAAGTGAAGAAGGTAATAAAATAGAATTATCTGATTTAGAAAGTGTTAGTCAAAAAGATAATACTAATAATATTTTTGACACTGTTAGAACTGTACTTAAAAGCAAAACAGTGAATCATATCAAACCTGACATGATGATTGATGAAGATCCTACACTTGTAATGGAATATATTGCTGAAAACATCCCTCGAGAGTATGAAAAACCAAGTGAAATCAAAGCAGCATATGCAAATATTGCCCAAGCTGATCTTTTCTTTGGACGTGCTCGTGCAACTAGAGATTACACTTATTGGAGATATGCTTCTGATTTCATGGGTCCAGGTGTAGCATTAAGTAAAAAAGAAACTTATCGAAAATTCACACGCTTAACCGGTTCTCAAGCTTTTCGTTTAATGGGGCAAACTCGTGGTAAAAGAGCATTACGTGATCGTATAGCTGAAAAAATGGAAGAAAAGATGCATGTTTCATTAGAAGTAGCTTATACCATGTTTCCAACATTTGAGGTTATCTTTGCTAATGACGAAATGGCTTATGAAATTAGTAGATTTTTAGAACTTGAAGATGATGAAATTAAAAGATTCCGTAAACGAAAGATTCCTAAAAAAGTTATAACTAAAATGGAAAAAGAAATTGATGAAGCTAAACGTTTAGAACATGAAGAATATGTTAAGCATTATCAGGGTACTGGAATATTTAGAGAATCTACTGAAAAAGTGGTAGATGAAGCTAAAAAAGATGCCGAAGAAAAAGTTAAGGAATCTGAAATTGTAGAAGATTTAAAAGAAGAAGTTAAATCTGTTGAAAAAGAAAGTTCTAAAGATGAGGATAAATCTAAAAAACGTAAACCTAAAGATGAAGAACCTGAAGAAAATTTAGATAAAGGACAAACAAGTCTCTTCAGTTTTTAAATCTTCTTTTTTTTTAATTTTCAATATGATATTTTTGGATGAAATCTTTTGATTTTAGAATATTTTCTTTATATTGGGGAATAATTTTTGAGATGAATTCCATAAATTCTAAACTTAAGTTTCCATATTCTCTTTTTGGATAATTTATTATATTTTCTTCTTCTAAGAAACTGTTTATCCATTCATTGGAAACATTTAAAAAGGGGTAAATTCTCGGGATACTGTCCTCTTTTTGGTGTCTTTTAAAGTTTATACCTTCGCCACTGAATATGTCAGATAATATGTTGTATGCTTCAATATTT
This sequence comes from Methanobacteriota archaeon, assembly GCA_023440975.1. Classification (GTDB taxonomy): domain Archaea; phylum Methanobacteriota; class Methanobacteria; order Methanobacteriales; family Methanobacteriaceae; genus Methanobrevibacter_A. Next base: position 38,655 of record JAEZRD010000036.1, read on the forward strand.
ACGGTTAAACTTTCCACTATTTTATCTATTTCATAGTTGTCTTTATCTTTGTAGTCTATGAATTGTATACCATATTTTCTGCTATATGGTTCGAGTATAATTACTAATAATTCATCTGTTGCATCTTTTATTTCAGGTAGAAGTACAGTGTCTTGTGGTTTTAAAGTTTGAGATAATATTTTACTTGAATGGTTACAAATTTTTTGAAGTAAGCTACTTCTTTTTACTTCTATTTCAGGGTAATATTTTTTGAAGGTTTCTTCTTTTTTTCTTGAGAACTTACTGAATCTTAAGTTGTTTATAAAAATAGTGTTTGGAGTGTAACTTATGAATCTTGTGTCCACTCCAATGATTTTTAAGAGTTTTATTACTTCTTTTTTGTTGTTAGGTGTCATAATTTAAAAAAGGTTTTTTGAATTTTTATTCTGTTTGTGTGTTTTCTGTTAATATTTCTTTTAATTTATTTTCCATTATATCTACAGGTGCTTCTTTACCTGTCCAAATTTTTATTGATTCTGCAGCTTGGTAAATAAGCATTTTTATTCCGCTAATTGTTGTTGCTCCGGCTTGTTTAGCTTCTTTAATTAAATTAGTTTCAATTGGATTATAGACAATATCGTTAATAATTAAATCTTCGGGTATGTTATCTGCTAATACTATTGGGTTTTGATCCGGGTATCCTTTCATACCTACTGGTGTTGTGTTGATTAAGATGTCTGCATCTTGTATTTGTAATGATATGTTGTTTGTGCTGTCGAATCTCATTTCAGTTAATATTTCTGAGTTCATTATGTCACTTGCAAGTGATTGTGCTTTATTTATATCTCGGTTTATGATTGTTAGTGAATTTATATCTGCATGTGCTAGTTGGTAGCATATTGCTCTACTTGCTCCTCCTGCACCGACTACTATAATATCTTTATTATATAAGCTTGTTTTTTCTTCTAATGCTCTTTTACATCCAATACCATCGGTATTGTATCCGAATGCAGCTTTGTCTTCGAATTTAATTGTGTTTACTGCTCCGATTTCTTTGGCTAAGGGGTCTAATTGATCAAGGGTTACCAATACATTTTGTTTGTGAGGTATTGTGATATTCAATCCTTTGATATTTAGTTTATTAGCTCCTCCAATTGCTCCTGCTAAACTATCTGGGAGTACATGGAATGGGAGGTAAACATAATTTAAATTTAAGTATTCAAATGCTGCGTTATGTATTATAGGGCTGAAACTATGATTTATTGGGTCGCCTATTACTCCTACAACATTTGTTGTTCCATCAACATACATTTTTATTTCACCATAAAATTTTTTTTTTTAAAAATAGTAATCTATACTTTATTATATTATTATTCATTATATAAAAAGAATTATTACGGATTGTTGAATTTTAAGGGTTTTGTTTTAAGTTTTTTTAAAATTATTTTCAAATTTTTAAAATATAGATTTAATTTTATTTTTCTATGGTGGTAATTTATAATAGTTATAATAACAAATATTGTATTATACTAAATAATTAACATTTATAAAATTTTATTATTACTAAAATAACATGGAGAAATATTATTTATGGAATTTAATAGACCAAGAGGAACAAGAGATTTCCTATTTGATGAAATGCATGAACGTAAACGAGTTGAGAATGTTTTACGTGAGGTATTTGAATCTTATGCATTTCAAGAAATTAAAACACCAATTTTTGAGGAATTAGATTTATTCACAACTAAGTCTGGTGAAGAAATAGTGGATCAATTATACAATTTTAAGGATAAAAGTGATCGTGAAATCACATTACGTCCTGAAATAACTGCACCAGTTGCAAGATTATATTTAAATGAATTAACAAAAACAGCTAAACCAATAAAATTATATTATTATGGAAGTTGTTTCAGATATGAAAGACCACAAAAAGGAAGATTTAGACAGTTCTGGCAATTTGGATGTGAATTAATAGGTGCACGAAGTCCTGATGGAGAAGCAGAAGTATTAAGCTTAGTAAATACATCACTTGAAAAATTAGGAATAAACACAGCTGAGATACATATTAATCATTTAGGAATTATTCGTGGACTATTTGAACATTTTGACATTGATGAAGATACTCAAAGTGAATTAATGATAATTATTGATAAAGGAGATAAAGAATTATTAAAAGAATCCCTTGTTGGTGAAACACCATTAATTGATAATCCTGAATTAAATGAAATCCTCATAGATTTAATAGATTTAGTTGGAGATAAAAGTATCCTAACTGAAATGGAGGATTTAGTTGGTAAATATGAAGAAACTGTAGATTCTTTAGATGAATTTAAAGAGTTAATAAAAACTTTAGACAGTTATGGTTTAGAAAATTATAAATTAAATCTTGGTGTTGCAAGAGGTTTAGATTATTATACTGGAATAGTATTTGAAGTATATATTCCGGAATTAGGTGCACAAAAACAAGTTTGTGGTGGAGGAACTTATAGTTTAATTAAAATCTTTGGTGGAGATGAAGTTGAATCCACAGGTTTTGCATTTGGTTTTGATAGATTAATGAATGCAATTGAAGAACCAGAAGTTAAACCATCATATATTGATGCATTTGTAATTCCAATTAATGAAGAAACACACTTTGAAGCTTTCACAATTGCTACAAAATTAAGAGAACAAGGTATACGTACTGAAGTGGATTTATCCACTAGAAAATTCAAGAAAACACTTAAACATGCTAATAAATTACAAGTACCATATGTTGTGATGGTAGGTAAAAGAGATTTAGAAAAAGGCTCTTTAACCTTAAAAAATATGTATAGTGGAGAACAAGAGCTTGTAAGCATTAATAATATTGTTAATAAAATTAAAGATAACTTATAAAAATAGTTTTTTTTGGGGATTATGTAATGGAAATGAATTTTAGATTAGAAAAGAATGGTGAAAACCTTATCATAGCTGTTGCTCAAGATTATGAAACTAATGAAGTTTTAATGGTTGCATTTATGAATCAAGAAGCATTAGAAGATACTTTAAAAACTGGTAAAGCTCATTATTATAGTACATCACGTGGAAAACAATGGATGAAAGGAGAAAGTAGTGGAAACACTCAAGAAGTTAAAGAAATATTAGTTGACTGTGATGCAGATGCAATAATATTAAAAATTAATCAAGAAGGTGCAGCTTGTCATGAAGGATATAGAAGCTGTTTCTTCAGAGAACTTAGTCTTGAAACTAAAGATGTTACTAACATAACTGATGGAGAAATTAAAACAATTAGTGAACGTTTATTCAATCCAGAAGATATGTATGGTAAAAAATAATTAAATTTTATAGAATAAAAAGTAGTATATAAATTATTTTTTTATTAATTTTTTTTGGGGATTAGAAATATGGATTATGAAATAGATGATTATGGCATGGGTGATTTAAACAAACGTTTTGTTCCAGATACAAGTGCTATAATAGAAGGTACAATAGAAGAAATTTTAGAAAAAGAGGATTTGGAATATCCCGAAATTATAATCCCTGAAGCTGTTATTGCTGAATTAGAACATCAAGCTAATAATAGTAGACCAACAGGGTTTACAGGTTTAGAAAATTTAAAAAAATTACATAATTTAGCAAACCAAGAATTTTTAGATATTCATTTCACTGGTCGCAGACCAAACACTTCTGAAATTATAGATGCTCGTAAAGGTGAAATCGATGCACTTATACGGGATGTTGCTAGAGATGAAGGAGCTATACTTGTAACAAGTGATAAGGTTCAGGCTGAAACTGCTGAAGCTCAAGGAATACCTGTTATATATAATGAACAAGCTTTTACTGGTGATAAACGACTTAAAATTATGGATTTATTCACTCCAGATACTATGAGTGTTCATTTAAAAGAGAATGTTGTTCCTTTTGCTAAAAGAGGCACACCTGGTCATATTAAGTTAGTTAAAATAAATAATACTAAAATAACTTATGATGATTTAGAAATGTATGCTGAAGAAATCTTAGAGAAAGCAAGTAATGATAAAAGAACCTATTTAGAAGCTGATTTAAAAGGAGCTATTGTGGTTCAATCTCAAGATTTAAGAATCAGTATTAATCGTCCACCTTTTAGTGAGGCTATGGAAATAACTGCAGTAAGACCTGTAGCTGATGTTTCTCTTGATGATTATAATGTTGATGATGATTTATTAGAACGTATTAGTAAAGGAGATCATGGTATTTTAATTAGTGGTTCTCCAGGTGCAGGTAAAAGTACTTTTGCACAAGCATTAGCTACTTATTTTAGTCAAGATTTAAGTCAAATTGTTAAAACCATGGAATCTCCACGTGATTTACAAGTTTCTGATGAGATTACTCAATATTCTCCACTTGAAGGGGATATGGAGAAAACTGCAGATATTTTGTTACTTGTTCGTCCTGATGTAACTATTTATGATGAGTTACGTAAAAGTTATGATTTCCAGATATTTGCAGATATGAGACTTGCAGGTGTAGGAATGGTTGGTGTTGTTCATGCAACTAAACCTATTGATGCTATTCAAAGAATAGCAAATCGTGTTGAATTAGGTGTTATTCCTAGTATTGTTGATACAACTATTTTTATTGATGAAGGTCATATTAGTAGTGTTTATGAAACACGTATGACAGTTAAAGTTCCAAGTGGTATGCAAGAACAAGATTTAGCTCGTCCAGTTATAGAAGTTAGAGATTTACTTTCTGGTGATTTAAAGAATGAAATTTATACTTATGGTGAGCAAACTATTGTTATTGATGTTGATGAAATAGGTAAAAATAAAACTAATGATGATGAGAATAAATCTAGTCCTGTTGATCGTATTGCTGAAAAACAGATTATACGTGAAGTTAAAAAGGTAGTTCCTGGAGCTCATGTTGAAGCTAAAATTATTTCACCTGATCGTGTTAAAGTTTGTCTTCCTGCGGAATATCGTCCTAAAATTATTGGTCGTGGTGGAAAGCGTATAGCTGAGTTAGAACGTCATATTGGTATTAATATTACTATTGATTCTTTAGAAGATGAACCTTCAGATGATTTTAGGGTTCCTTATCAAGTTAGTAGAAAGGGGATTAATTTAGAGTTTCCTCGTGATATGGTAGGTAGGGGTTTTGATATTCTTGCAGGTGATGAATATTTATTCACTGCTACTGTTGGTAAAAGTGGACTTATACGTTTACGACGTGGTTTAGAGTTAACTGATATTCTTTTAGATGCTGTTGATGAGAATGTTGGTATTTTTGCAAGAAGAAGAAATGATTAAATAAAAATTTTTGTGGTGAATTTGGTTATGAAGATTGGTGCTTCTACTTTAGCAAGTAATAATTTGGAAGAGTTTTTAGATTTATGTTCCAGTTTAAATTTAGATTATGTTGAGATTGTTAAGACTTTTCCTAATCATGATTTTGATAAAAGTTTATTAGAGTCTTATGATTTTAATTATAGTATTCATTCTCCTCTTATTGATATGAATATTTGTAGTTTAACTGATAGTATTCGTGAAGCTAGTATGGATGAGTTGAAATCTAGTATGAATGATGCTGAGGATATTGGTGCTAGATTTGTTGTGGTTCATCCAGGTAAGATTTCTTATCTTGGTCGTCCTTATGAAGATGAGATTTATGATTTGTGTGTTGAATCTTTTAAGGAAATTCGTGATTTTTCAGAAGAATTGGATGTTATTCCTTTAATTGAGAATATGCCTCTTATTCCTGGTTTTATGTTTATGGATATTTATCATTTGGATGAGGTTCTTCAGGATTTAAGTATGTTTATGACTTTTGATGTGGGTCATGCTTTTACTTATGGATTTGAGGAAAATGAAATGTATACTCCTCGCGTTAAACATGTCCATATACATGATAATAATGGTGATGATGATTCACACTATACACTTGGAGAAGGTAGTATTGATTTTAATAGGGTCTTCAATATTTATGATGAGAAAGGTTATGATGGCACCTATATCATTGAAGCTAATGATAATGTTTCCTTAAAAAATAGTATGGAATATTTAAAAACTAATAATTATATCTAAAATTTTAATTTCATTTTTTTTAACTTTTTTTCAATTATATTACTTTTCAAATGCTCTTGGATAAACAGTATCTTATATACAATTCATATTATTACTTACCTGAAAAGAATTTTTCATAATAAAATAATTTCTTAAGGGAGGTAAAAATATGATTCAAGATGAAGCGATTCCAAAAAATGCTGACATAGAAATAGATCCAGTAATAATAAACTCTCAAATAGAAGAGTTAAATGATTTTTATGAAGATTTCTACAATGAATATAAAGAAGTTCATGAAGAATATTCTGGATTAATAATAGATTTAGATGAATGTAATTCAGAAGATGAAGATTTCATAATCAGTTTAATAATTGGAAACCTAAGAAAAGGCATAGATATATGTGAAATCTATTTAAAAGATTTAAAACATCAAAGTATCAACACATATTTAAGTGTCGTAAACATCTTAAAAAATTATGATTTTAAAATTCCAGGAAATGAATATAAAATCTTATGTGATACAATAGCTAAATTCATATCTTTTCAGTACGATTTAAACTTTTATAATGATTCACTCTTAATCTGGAATGATTTCTTACAAGATTCTACAAGTGAAGAAGAGAATTCTGAAGTAAAAAAATTAAGAAACAAAATCAGCAGATACTTTACAAATTTAATCTACTTTAATAAAGAATATTTAAATAATATAAATATTTTTGAAGATGAAATAACCATTATTAGTCATGAAAATAATAATAAGTTACTTATAACTTCAATGAGTGTTAAATCATTACAATCTTATATTAAATATACAAATATTGAAATTAAACATAAACAAGATGTTCTTTTTGATGCATTTGATGATTTAGCAGATTATATAAATAATTTAGAAAATGAATCTAATCCTGATGATGCCCTAGACTATATTGTTGATATTGTAAAGAATAATATAGAATGGCCATTTTTATTCCAATTTGTAGTAAGTAGAATAAATAGCACTATAATGACTTATGGCTTTGACTATTTAGAAGATAACTTCAATGCATTTTCAACTAATTATGCTGATTACTTAAACAAAATATTACAAAGATTCCTAGTACCTCATAAAGAAGAAATGAGTCGTTTATTAAAACTTTTCACTGAAAATTCAGAATCTTCAGAACATAAATCTGAATTAATCGCATTTATAGATGTGTATTTAGATAGATTAGATAATTTAATTTTCGATATTCAAAGATTTGAGATGAAATATGACATTTAATAAAGATTAACTATGAATTTTTAAATTAAATCATTTATTCATATTTATGGGAGGGTTAAATTTTTTTTTATTAAAAAATATATTATATCATACCAAACCGATAGTAACCCTCCCATTACTAACCCACTAATTTTTTAAGAATTATTATTAGATTTAAACCTACTTTTTTTTAACTATAATAATTCAATTAAATATATATTAAAGTTTTTAAATATTATAAACAGTTAATATTTTATGGTATTTCTTATGGTTGATTATTGTTTTACTTTCCTAAAAGATAAGTATCCTGAAATTGAAAAGATGGCGAAGGAGCTTGAATTCAATTTATATAATGAGAATAGTATGAGTGTACTGTCTATGGGAGGATCTATAGCTGAAAATATACTCACTAAAGTTTGTGAGTTTGAAAATGTTCCTGACGAGGATACTCCAACTCAGGAAGCACGTATTGATCTTTTAAATCAGAAAGGTGTTTTATCTGATAGATTAGCTAGAGATTTTCATGATATTCGTCGTTTTAGAAATATGGTACTTCACAGAGCTTATGAAGGCGATATAGATGAAGCATTTAAAGTTCATCATATAATTTATAATATTATAGAATGGTTTTATAAGAAATATGAAGATCCTGACTATGAAATACCTGCATATGGTGCAATGCTTTATGAAGATAAAAAATATATTCAAAAATTATATGAAGAAGCATTAGCAGGTGATGAATCCATTGTTCCTCCAGTTTTATGTCCTAACTGTGGACATGAAGTAGATGGTAATAGTAGGTATTGTGCTGAATGTGGAGAGCGTTTAGTTGATTTGGACATTAATAAGAAAGTTAAAGTTAGATTAGAGGATTTTCCAATCACTGAAGATTTATATTCTGATCCTGAGGAAAAATATAAACTTCAAAGGGAGATTGAAACTAAAAACACTCGATTATTAGATTATGAAATGCGTAGAAAAGAACAAATTAATGATTTAAAAGCTAAACATAAAAATGAATCTGACGAATTACATAATGCATTATATGATGTCGGTTTAGAATTAGCTAAAAAACGTAAATTAGTAACTAAACTTGAAAATAAATCTCCAAAAACTTCTGAAGATGAAGAAGAATTAAAAGAAGCTCGGGAACAAGTTGACTACTATGAAAATGAGCAAAATATTATACGTAAACGTCAAAAATTATTAGAAGACAAGCAACCAAGTGAAATGCAAGAATTAATAGAAAGTTTAGACTTTGAACGTGAAACAATAGATCAAATTAATTATCGTGAACAAGAACGTACATTACAAGTTATTGCATTAGAAAAACAAAGGTTACGAAAACGTCAAAAGGAAATTGAGAACAATTATGTTCCAGAAAGATATATTAAATGTCCATTTTGTGGTGAAAAAAATACAATGGATACAGTTTATTGTATTAGATGTGGAAGACAAATTAAAGGTGAAATCAAATCCCATCCAATTGTTTACTGCACTCAATGTGGAGCATTATTAGATAATGGTTATGATTATTGTATTCACTGTGGAAGTTGGATGCATTAAAATTTTTTTTTATGGTGTGAATTATGGTTCAAAATTTAGAATATTTAAACTTCGTAGATAGTTTTAATCTAATCAAGGAATATAAAAAAGTCCATCAAGAATTTTATGAAGATTATTTAAATATTATTGAATCATTTGATGAAGATATGTCTGAAAAAGTGGATAATGCTTTTGAAAATAATGATTTATCAACTATCAGATCTGTTCATGATGAATTAGAAGAAAAATTAGATACTTTAATAAGTTTTTTAGAGGAATATTCTGCAAAAATAGAAAGTCAAGATGAAAACTTATTAGAAGAAGTAAATAATATTTTAGAAAATTTTGATTTTAAACTCCATAATCATGAACCTAATCCTTATTATACATTTATTGCTGATGTTTTACTTTTAATGGATGTTTATGAATCTTCAATTGACTTAATATCCTATAGTGAATATAATTTATTTTCACAAATAATTGGAATGGTTATTATAAATGAAAATATTGAATCTAAATCTGATAAATTAATTGATCTTTATGATAATTTATTAAATATTTTATCTAACTTTTTAGATGAAATGAATTCTATTTATAATAAAATTTATGATATTATTGATGAAAATAGTAATAATATTTTATCTATTACTATAGAATCTAATCATATAATTAGTTTTTTTGAAAATGCTCAAGATAGTATTGAAGAATATTTCTTATCTATAGATAAAATGATTTCTGATATGCCTAAATTTGATGCTGAGAAACATTCTGGATTAGATTTAGATTATGTTTTAATTAAAGATGATGTTATTCGTGATTTTATTTTAAGAAATGATGAATGGGTTTTCGATTATAATGAATTCCTTTATGAATTAGAAGATTTCTTAACAGATTATAGTCCGGGTTACATTGATGAAAATGTAGGGGAAGATTTTATTCCTACAATAATTAATTGGGTAATTAAGATTGATGAGTGTGTTATTGATTACTCCAAAAAGGTTCGTGATTATAAATCTAATATGAGTAATTTTTATGAGGTTAAACTTAAGGAACCTGATTCTGATTTAGAGGGATATGTTAGTTTAAATGAACACTTCATTGAAATTGATGATTTAATTGAAGATATTTATGAAGTTGAACCATTTTTTAAAGATTCCTTAAGATAAACTATTTTCCGTATGATGTTTGAGTATATTGCTACTAACTGATTGTGATATGCTTACATTTTGATTTATTAAACTTATTGGTAAGAGTGCATTATCGAATCGATCATTTTTTAATTTATCTAAATTGTTTAATATTACATCTAAATTTTTGAAATTTTTATTTGTTGGGTTTCCTATTCTGAAACTTGAAGGTAAGTTTAAGACAAATACTTTACTTGATGGTGTTTTGTAAATGATTTTGTTACTGTAATATGTTGTGCTTCCATATGGTTGGTTGATGTTTTCTTCACCAAATATAATATATTTGTAAATGTATTCATTATCGGGTATGATGTATGTTCCAGGTTCTAAAATTTGACTTACTTCATGTGCATGGTCTGCAAACTCTCCACCTTTTTCAACTCCAACTAAGAATAAATCATATTTTCTTTCAAGAAAATATATGAGTTCACGCATAGGTTTGCTCATATTACTTGTTACTCCAAAGAATGCTAAGGGTCCATCTTTTATGAATAATGATTCTTTCAATATGTCAGGAGCACAATTAACTAAAATATGAATATAATGAATAATTAAAAATTGTTCAAGTGTATTCATTAAATAAGAACTAATTCCTTTTGCCATATTATCATTTATCAATTCATGAAATCTGAAAACATCAGTTAAATATATTTTTTCATGACAATTAGAACATTTGAAAGTATAATTTTTCATACTGTGTTTGTAAAGTAATACAGGTTTACCACATTCTGGGCAAGTACTTAAAAGATAATTCATTTTTCCAGGTTTTTTATATTCACGGAAAATAAACCAAGATAATGTTTCCATTAATGTTTTTTGAATCTTAGTTTTCATGAAATGAGTATAAAGATAATAACGTATACTATTTTTAAGATTTTTCTGAGATTTGCTCTTAATATTTTTAGTTGGAATGCTGAAATTGTATGCATCAATATTATGTAATTTACCTATATCCATTTTCCCAATGAACTCTTTATCCTCTAATTTAAAGAGATCATTTAATTGGAAATAGTTTACTCCGTAACGATAAAATGCTATAGTGCTTGAAGGGAATTCTTTCCCAATCATTACTTCATTATATCCTCCATCAAAAGCTAGAACTTTACGAATTGGATTTTCATCTATTTTTTTGGCATGATAGATTTGCATGTGTTCTTTTAACTCTTCTGTTGCATGTGAAGGATAGTAACAGTCTTTCAAGAATTCTTTAACTTCTTGATCTAAGACTAATGGTGTTTGAGAAGATAAACTTGCATATTCTGCAGGTCTTGCTCCTTCTGAATAACTCATAATTAATTACCTCCGAATTTATCTATTTGAACGGGCACTACAAAAGGATTGGAATAAGTTTTCATCCGTACAAATCCTTTATCTTGTGGTGCGAATCGTCTTAAAGTATCAAGGAAATCCTCAAAATCATAGAATTTCCGTAATTCATTTAATTCTTCTGTATTGTTCAAGTGGGATATAAACCAGTTTTGAGTGTTTTTAAGTATATTACTACTTATACTGCTTACTTCTTGTGTTGCATATACTAATCCTAAATTTAATTTTGCTCCTTCCTTAGCTATACGGTTGTATATTTGATTAAGGTTAGAATCGTCGTGTTTTGGGAATAAGTTATGTGCTTCTTCAAAGTAGAATTGGATTGTGTTATTTTCTTGATTTTGGATGAAATTTTCAATACTATTTTGGAAGATATGTTTACAGATTCTTTCACTGTAATCACTTTGAACTTCTTCATTTCCTTGTGAAAGGTCAACTATGACTATTTTTCCTTCACGTAAGAATCTGATTATTTCTTTTTTGTAATTATCTGTTGTTGTTGTGTGATAATTACTTAGGACTTCTAGATTTTTGTATCCTCTTAATGTTTCACTTTTACTATTTTTTTTACTGCGTGTGAGTAGGATTAGTAAGTTTTCTAAGTCTTTATCAATCCATGTTTTGTTTTCATGTAATATGGAATAATCTCTTAAGTAGGGTATTTCATCATGGTGTTGCCAGATGCTTGTGAAGAATTCTACTGCATCTTCGTAACTTATTCCATCATTTGGGTTTATGCCTACATTTGGATCATCTGATATGCGGTTGCTTACTTGGAATTTTAGTTTATCTGGGTTACCATACTTGTCTGTAGGTACTTCAAATCCTGCTAAGTATAAGCAACATAAATATGCTGCTTCTTTTCTTTTGAATCTTCTGTATTTGCTAAAGTAGATTTCTCTTTCTTCTTTGCTTACTTCTTTTCCTTCAGGTTCTTCGGGTTTTTTTAATTCTATACTTACAAAATCTTCCATGTATCCAGGTAAGCTTGTTTGCCCTAGTTTGGCTTTTATTATTTGGAATCCTTCTTTAATGTCATGGTAAAAGTTTGCTTTTAATGTTTTGAAACCTTTTTTTTCGAGTACGCTGTATCTTACTACTTTTTCAGGATCTAATATTTCGTATATTGCTGTTCCTTCGTCTTGTTGGTTGCTGTTTGCGTATTCTCCATTTATATCAAATATTATTTGTCCTATTGGGTTTTCTTTAGTGTTTAAATTGTCTGTTAATTGTATTATCTGTTTTAGTGTGTTTGATTTTCCTGTTCTGGTCATTCCGAATATTGCGGTTCTTTTTCCTATGAAGTCTTCGCTTGATACATAAACGTTTACTTTGTTGTTTTTGAATCCGCAGCTACTACTGTATTTTACTTTTCCTATGCTTACTGGGTGAGTGTGTACTTCTTTTTCACAGACTCCTAAGTTTACTATTGCTTCTAATGCTTTTCCTTTTGGTTTGTAAATTGTGTAGTTACTTGGACTGTAGAAGTTGTCTATATCTGATCCGAAGTATACATCTCCATCTTCTGTTTTGTGGAATGATCCTAGTACATTACATTCTAATCCGCTGAAACTGAAGGCGTATCTTGTTAGGGGATCCATTTTTTCTTTTTCACTTGTGTTCGGTTCTTTGTAATATTCTATTAGTGTGCTGAATATTTCTTCTTGATTTGGTAAGTGGACTTGTCCCATTGCTCGAAGTAGTATTGCTTCTGGGTATTCTTTGTGTTCATTATCGTAATATGCGAGTAGGAATGTTCCTTTTGGTATGCCTTTTACTTTGGCTTTTCTTTCATCGCCTATTAGTATGCAAGCTTTCGTGTAGTCTAGGTAAAATGGTTTTCCTACCATTTCTTCTTCGTCTAATGCAAATATATCATTTTTGTTAAGTTTGAAATTTTCTTTCATCTACAAGCACTCCCTCTTGTTGATTCAAGTTTACTTTTTTTAAATTTGTGAATCTTTTTTTGGATAAAATTTAACTCTTTTATATGTTGTGTTAAAAATTTTTTAATTTGGTTTGTGAGTTAAGTTATAAAAATAGTATATATAGTATATAATATAGGTATTATCCAAGAGCGTGTGAAAAGTAATATTTTGTTCGTATTTAAATTAACTATGTCTATTTTTTAAAAAATTTAATAAGTTATTTAAAGGATAATTATTAAAATAAGTTCTAATTTCAATTATTCTGGTATGAAACTTGTTTATTATTAATTAATTTACTCATAACTTACTTTAATTTAAATATTTTATTAATATTTTAATAAATATTCTTATATTAAATTTTAATGTAGTTTTAATAATTAATATTAATTTTTAATAGTGAATAATCTTTATTTATTTTTTGAAAATTTGTTTTTAAAGTTTCAAAAAATTTTTTAAAAGTAATAAAAATTCGTATTTTTTCAGAATTGAACATAATAATAAATAATAATTAAATAATTTTTTTTAGTATTTTATTACTTTAATTAGTTGATAAATTTTTTATGGGTTTTGATTAAATTTATATACTTAATCAAACATAATTTAATTTTTAATAAGTAATGTATTTATTTTTAAATTTAGACTATGGGCCTGTAGCTCAGTCTGGCCAGAGCGCTTGGCTCTTAACCTTGTTGTCGCGGGTTCAATTCCCGTCAGGCCCGTTTAGTTTTTATTTATTTGCAACTTTAACTTAATTTTAGAATTTAGATTATTTTAACTGATTATATGATTTTTATTTTAAAGAAAAATTACTTGTCCTTATTAAATTTAAGAATATTTGAGGGTAACACTTATAAATGATTATAACTAAATATTAATTATCGTTGTAATAGTGACTTTTTTTAACTATTATTTTTTTATTATACAAATTAATTCAATTAATTTAGATAATAAATTACTAAATGATTTTTTTTAACAATAAATACTTGTTAACATGTTAAATCATTAAAGTAATTTTTTTAACGATACAAAAAAAATTTTACTCTTTATTGGGATTGTATAATCCCTTGGATGTGGCCTAAAATGGCTGAACTAGAGGTGTATTAAAAATGATGTATAAATATATTCAAGAAGCATGGAGAAATCCATCTGAATCTTATGTAAGAGAACTTATGTGGCAACGTGCTCCTGTATGGAGAAGACAAAAAGTTGTTCAAAGAATCGACAGACCAACACGTATTGATCGTGCAAGAAATTTAGGATACAAAGCTAAAAAAGGTTATATTGTAGTACGTACTCGTGTAAGAAGAGGTACTCGTAGAAAAACTCGTTTCACCGCAGGTCGTAAACCAAAAAGAATGGGTGTAAACAAAATCACTACAGCTAAAAGTATTCAAAGAATCGCTGAAGAACGTGTAAGTAAAAAATATCCAAACCTTGAAGTATTAAACAGTTACTGGGTATGGTCTGATGGAAAATACAAATTCTTCGAAGTAATCTTAGTTGACCCACAAAGTCCTACTATTAAAAACGATCCAAAAATTAATTGGATTTGTGAACCTCAACACAGAAACCGAGCACTTAGAGGATTAACCAGTGCTGGTAAAAAAGGTAGAGGAATTGCTCATAAAGGTAAAGGC
>JAEZRD010000044.1 GCA_023440975.1 Methanobacteriota archaeon
TCCTAAGGGTAGGTTATCCACGTGTTACTGAGCCGTACGCCAAGAATCTAAATTCTTTCGACTTGCATGGCTTAATCGAATCCCAATAGCAGTAGCTTCTGCCAGGATCAAACAGATTTGACAGAAATTACAATAATTATTAGTAAACATATACGTTAATTACGTTAGAAGTACACATAAAAAAATAGCAGAGTAATAACACAATTAATTGTTACTTTAGATATAACAATCAAATATCACCACATCTACAAAACCAACATCAAACCATAATAATAATATTAGGTTCTCACGAACATGTATAATCAAAAATTGATTAATACAATTTATAAATATAATAATTTAGCCACATGTGGAAAAGCAGTCATCATAGTTAAAAATGTTAATACATTGTAACTTAGACCAACGCCATAAAACACATGGCACAACCTTTACAGAAAGTTACAACAATCACAAAATTAAATAGAAAATATTGCAAAAAATTTTATTTTTTATTATAAATATTTTATTTTTTAAATTTTTTAATAATATTAATTAATTGATTATTATATTCTTTTTTAATGGTTTATATTCGAATAAATTTTTAAAAAAATAAGAAAATAATAAAAACTATTAAAATAGTAATAAAACTTTTTTTAAAAAACTAAAAATAAAAATTACATCAAAAAAATAATGAAGAAAACAACAAAATCTAAAAATAAAAATAAGCAATAAAAACGTAAAATAAGAAAAAAATAGTTAAAAAAAGTTTAAAAATAATTAATAAGGAGAATCATGATCCTTAATATTATTCTTAATTAAACTATGAGGTTTAAGGAAAATACCCGCATTATTATTATTTGCACGTAATTCCTCAATAATATCATTAGTTGGAAGAGATACAGGACAATTTTCAGTACATCTACCACAAAGGGTGCATTTAAATAAACCAGATTCTAAACTAGTCTCTTCATCAGCAATAAAATCACTAAATGCTACCCCTCTACCTCCAACATAATTTTCATAACCAAATTCACTGCCTATAATATTATAAACAGGACATACAGTCACACAATTACCACAGCCAATACACCATAAACATTCATTGAATGCTGTGCTTCTTCCATTATCTAAAAATATAACAACAACTTTTTCAGCACCATACATTTTTTTAAAGATTAATTTTTCAATATCAGCTGTTTTAGAAGGCCCTGAGATAACATTCATATAAGATGTAATGGTTTTTCCAGTTGCATAAACAGTTTCAAGTTTAGCAATACCTACTGCATCTTCAACTGTTGGCACTATTTTATCAATTCCTGCAACAACAATATGAAGTTTCTTAGAAATTATTAAATTAATATTCCCTTCATTATGAATTAAAACAATACTTCCATCTTCTGCAGCAATACTATTTGCTCCAGATATACCAACATCAGACTTATTTAATTTTTCTAAAACATCAGCACGTACTGCCTGCATTATTTCATGAGCATCAGCATTAACATGAACATTCATTTCACTATTATTCACAACATTTGCTATTTCATTAACATTTAAATGTGCTGCTGGACATGTAGGGTGAATTGGAGTGTTATTTCCTTCTTTTAATTGTAAAATACGATCTCCTAAATCTGTTGCTAAGAAATTTATTCCTTCTTTATTTAAATATTCTTCAATATTAATTTCTCTTAATGTGTTGGATTTAGATTTACATACAGTAACATCTTCCAAGTTATCGTAATCAGAATTTTCTTTTATAAGTTCCAAAATTTTATCTTGTGCTTCTTCAACAGTTGATGCAAAAAATGTTTGTATATCATTATTATTCAAATTTTTTTCAGCTAATTTAAATAATTCCTTATTATTTTCTATACTGTAATTACGAATATCTTGCACTTTTCCTTTTAATTCTTGTACTTTTGGATTTTTTAATAATTTGTTAGTTTGGGTATTAGCTGTTTTGAAAGATTTCCGCATTGTTTCTAATTCTTGATTATTCATTTGCTTCACCTTTCTTTTTAAGATTATTATAAATAAATTCTGATAAATCTAATACTTCCATATCTGAATTACTGGATAAGTTTAATTTACAAAATGGGCATGCTGTTACAAGTAAATCTGCATTTGTTTCTTTTGCTTCATCCATACGAGTTTTTGCAATATCATTTGATAAGTCACCATAAGCGGATTTTACTCCTCCCCCTGATCCACAGCATAGTGCATTATCTTTTATATGGGGCATTTCTTTTAGGTTTGCTACAGTTTTTATCACTTCTCTTGGTGCTTCTGATTCTCCTGCATGTCTACATAAGTGGCATGGATCGTGATATGTTACTGTGATATTTTCTTTTTCAGGATTTATTTTTCCTTCTTTTATTAGTTTATTTAATAATTGGGATATGTGGATGACATTAAATTCTTCATTTAAAATTTCTTTATAATCTTTTTTTAATGTTTTATAACATCCTGCACATGATGTTACTATTGTTTCATCCTGAAATTCTTTTAATTGATTTACATTTTCTTTCATTTGTTCTATGGCTTCGTTTTTAAAGCCTGTTCTTAGTAGTACTGAACCACAACATTTTTCATTTTCTATTGTGTGGTATTTTATACCTGCTTTTTGTAGTATGTATTCAGTTGCATCTGCTATTTCTGGTATTTTTTCTGCTGCAGTGCATCCTTTATAATATAACATCATAATTTTTTAGTCCTTTTTATTGTCTTTATCATCTAAACTGATTTCATTTTTTATTGCTAATTCTCTCACTAAATCGTTAACATTTTGATTTAAATCATCAATTTTAGTGTATAAACGGAATATTAAGTAGAAACATCCAATTATGGATATTATGAATAATAAGTTTGCTCCAGTTCCTATACCAAACATGTGTGCTACTACATCTATTGTGTGGGGTACAAAAGCAAATATTACTAAAAATACCCATAGGAATGTCCATAACATAAATGTAGGTAAGGATGTTTTATCATTTTTAAATCTTTTAAAAATTAAAGCAACTGCTATAACTGCTATAACTAAAAAGACTATTTGATATAATAGTAATTGTTGCATATTTTCTTCCTCATTTTTATTATTTTTATTTTTAATCTATTATTTAGAACCTGAATAAATCTAAAAACATTTTCATCATGATTTTAAATCCTACTATAGCATTTGTACCTTTAGCTTGGGTTTCAGGTGTGTATATTGTTGTAATTGTAACTTCATCTAATTTTATATTGTTGAGTTTTATTTCTTTAATAAATTCACTAGATACTCCGTATCCTTGTGATACTACATCTATTTTTGATGCAGCATTTGCTGAAAATGCTCTTAATCCTGATTGGGAGTCTCTTACTTTAACTCTGTAGAATATTCGGGTAAGTAAGTTCATCATACTGTTTGCGAAGCTTTTGCTTTTAGGCATGTCTTCAAATGGTCTTGCACCGATTACTGCTTCTGCTTTACCTTCGTGTAATGGTTGGCATACTTTGCATATGTCGTTTACTTCATGTTGTCCATCTGCATCGAAAGTTACAATGTATTTTGCATTATGTGTTAGTGCATCTTCCATTCCTGTTTTTAGTGCTGCTCCTAATCCTCGGTTTATGTAATGTGATACGATTGTTATATGTTTAGGGTATTTTTTTTGGGATTTTTTTGCACATTCTAATGTGTTGTCTGCTGAACCGTCGTTTACAAGTACTACATTATATCCTCTACTTGCTATTTTTTCTATTACTTCACTTACTGTTTTTTCTTCATTAT
This sequence comes from Methanobacteriota archaeon, assembly GCA_023440975.1. Classification (GTDB taxonomy): domain Archaea; phylum Methanobacteriota; class Methanobacteria; order Methanobacteriales; family Methanobacteriaceae; genus Methanobrevibacter_A. Next base: position 3,749 of record JAEZRD010000044.1, read on the forward strand.
AAGCTGGAACTACAACATACACTCCTTTTGTATTTTCATCTTTTGTCATAGTTTTTGATGGTTCTTCAGTCATAATTATCAATACTTTTTAATTTTTGTTTATAAAGGTCCTGCATCAGGTTTTCCTTCTCTTTTACCTTTTCCTGCTTCTCTTGCAAATTGTTTTGGTTTAAACATCATTTTGTAAAGGTTTTGTGCATGTTCTCGTGCACGTGTTTCTGCAAGTATTTTTAAATCTTCTTCATTATCTTCTTCATCTTCATGTACAAATACTTCAAGTATGTGTGTATTAGTCATTAATTGGGCTCTTATTAAGCCTGTTGATGCTTCATGAGCACACATTTTATCTTTTTCCATTGGTCCAGGCATTCCTAATGCCATGACAATTTCACAATTTTCTTCTTCTATTAATTTTTTTGCAGCAACAGGAAGATCTTTAACTCCAGGAACTACAGAGTGCACTATTTTTATATCAGTGCCTAAATTTTGTAATTCCTCAATTGCTGCAGCACCCATTTCAAAACGTGCAAATGTAGTTTCACAAACTCCAACTCTAAGCAAAATTATTCCACCTATAAATATAATAATTTTAAATTTGAAAAAAGAATTTAATTCTATTTATTTAATTTATACTAATAAAATATTAGAGTTATTGATATAAAAAACTTTAGTGAAAAAAAGAGTTAAAAATAAAATTAAAAATAAAATTAGAAATGATGATGAGTATGTTTTTCACCATCAAATGAAACTACATTACCTAAATGTAAATCTTTATGAGAATGATTATGTCCACCATTTTCATGAGAATGTGTAAGAGTTTGAATATCTTTATGCTTATTTACTTCGTTAGAATCATATTTTTTAATATTATCATCAAATTTTCGATCGTATAATAAACCTGCATTAGCTACAACTATACATGAACCGATATTATGAACAAGTGCACCAGTTACAGGGTTTAATAATCCCATTACACTGCACACAATAGCTACTGCATTGATACACATACTTAAAGCTATGTTAAAGTGTATATTAGTTAATGTTGCATTTGATAATTTTTTAAGATAAGGTATTTTTTGAATATCATCACCAAGTAATGCTACATCTGCTGCATCAATTGCAACATCACTACCTACTTTAGCCATTGCAACACTTATGTTTGCAGTTTTTAGTGCTGGAGCATCATTAACTCCATCTCCAATCATTGCTACCATTTCATTATTATCTTTAATTTTTTGTATTTCTTTTACTTTATCTTCAGGTAATAATCCTGCATGAACATCAGTTATTCCTACCTGATTTGAGAAATAGTTTGCAGCTTGAAGATTATCTCCCGTAAGAAGTATTACATTAGTATCTAATTCTTTTAGGTTTTGTATCATTTCTTTTGCATCTTCACGTAATATATCGGATAGTGCTATAATTCCTAAAGTTTGATTTTTATCTGCAACTATTATGTTAGCTTTTCCTTGATTTGTTAAGTTATTTAAGGTTGAGTTGATTTTTTCATCAATTTCTATATTATTTTCTTTTAGGAAGTTAATGTTTCCACAATAGATTTCTTCATTGTTTATTAAAGATTTCACTCCTTTTCCAGGGATCATAGTAAAATTTTCAGGTTCTTCAATTTTTAAGTTGTTTTGATTTGTGTATTTAATTATTGCTTTTGCTAGTGGATGTTCGCTTCGTTTTTCAGATATTGCTGCTTTTTTTATTAAATCTTCACTTGTTAAGTTTTCTTTTGTCGGTATTATATCTGATACTTCTAGGTTTCCATATGTTAATGTTCCAGTTTTATCAAAAGCTAGGGTGTTTGTTTTTCCAAGGTTTTCTAATGCTTCACCAGATTTTATCATTACTCCATATTTTGTTGCTTGACCTATTGCTGCCATAATACTTGTTGGTGTTGCAAGTATTAGTGCACATGGACAGAATACTACAAGTACTGTTACTCCTCGAATTAAATCTCCTGTAAATAGGTATGCTGCTATTGCTATTGCTAATGCAACTGGCACTAACCATGTTGCCCATTTATCTGCGATTCTTTGTGTTGGTGCTTGTTTGTTTTCTGCTTCTTTGACCATATCAATTAATTTTTGTAAGCTAGAGTCTTCCCCTATACTTGTGGCTTCCATATCTATACTTCCGTATAAATTCATTGTTCCACAAAATACTTCATCCCCTATTTCTTTGTCTACGGGTAGTGATTCTCCTGTCATTATTGATTGGTCTATTGATGTGTTTCCTTGAATTATTTTTCCATCTACTGGGATTACTTCACCTGGTAATACTCTGAGGGTGTCATTTAGTTTTATTTCTTTTACATCAACAATTGTTTCATATGTGCTGTTGGAGGTTGTTATTACTTTTCTTCCTTTTTGTGGTGTGAGGTTGATGAGTTTTTTTAATCCATTTTTTGCTCGATCTACTGTGTAATCTTCGAGTAGTGCTCCAAGTGCCATTATGAATACTACTTCTCCAGCGGCAAATATTTGGCCTATGAATAAGCTTGCTATCATTGCTATTACAATTAGTAGTGCTGAGGAAATCCATTTTTCATATATTAATCTGGTTATTGCTAAGTATAGTAATGGTATTCCGCTTATTATTACTGCTCCCCATGCAGGATCTAGGGGTAATTGTATTTTTAATATTATGAATGTTAAACTTATAGCTAGGAATATTCCTGAGACTATTGTCATTTTTAATCCTGCTAATGTTTCATTTAATGTTTCTAACCTTTGTTGTGTATTTGTATTTTGATACATTTCACCCATTCCATTATTTTTTTTATTACTTTTTTTGATTTTATTTATATAGTGAGTATTACTTTAGTTTTAAAAAAAAATTTTTAAATTTTTTTTATGAATTTTTAATTATAATTATTACTTTTTTTGATTTTATTTATATAGTGAGTATTACTATTTTGTTAAAAAAATATCCTCCTAGTAAAAAATGTGTTTACTAAGAGAATATATGAAGAGTATAATACGATACGGTTTTAATACTAAAAATTCTGGAAATAGTTACTTTCCTAAAAAATGCATATATAAAATAGAAAAGTATTACTTTTTTCAAGTTTATTTATATATTCAGTATTACTTAACTTGGATTAAAAAATCCTAAATTAATAATAATTTAGGAAAAACCATATTAGTATTACATCTTACAATTCTATTTATAAACATAATATTACTTAAATTTTATGAAATCAATTTCAATAATTATTTACCTAACCTTTCTTTAAAATCTCTTCTAGCTTGACTAATAGTTAAAGGATAATCTCCATCAAAATTAATAGCATCATTTTTCTCTAATATTTCAGCTAGATGAGCTATACGAGGTAAACGTAAATTAGCCCCTCTAATAGTAGTAACATCATCAAATACTTCTTTAGGAGTCCCCTCTTTAATAATTTTACCTTCTTTAATAACATAAAGACGCTTAGCATATAATGGTACTAAATCCACATCATGAGTTGAAATTATAATAGCTATACCCTCTTTATTTAATTCATATAATAATTGTAGGATATGTGAAGCTCCTTTTGGATCTAATCCACTAGTTGGTTCATCAAGTACCATGATTTTAGGTTTCATAGCTAAAACACCAGCTATAGCTACACGTTTTTTCTGTCCTCCACTTAAGTGATGTGGTGGTTTTCTCTCAAATCCGCTCATCCCTACTCTTTTTAAGGATTCTGTAACTCTTCGTTCGACTTCTTCTTTAGGAAGTTTCATATTTAATGGTCCAAATGCTACATCTTCTTGTACAGTTGGTGCAAAAAGTTGATCATCAGGATTTTGAAATACTATACCTACTTTGGTTCTTACATCAAGTAATCCTTTTTTACTGTAATCAATTGGTTTTCCATCTACTAATATTTCACCATGATCTGGTTTGTAGATTCCATTAAAATGTAGGAAGAGTGTTGATTTTCCAGCTCCATTTTTACCAAGTAATGCAACCATATCATTATCTTCAACAGTAATACTAACATCATTTAATGCACGTGTTCCATCTTCATATTTGTAAACTATATGTTTTGCTTCTAACATTATATTTTAACCTCTTTTACTTGGTTCATAAATTGGTATTTCCCCATCATATCCTCTAGATTCTAAGGTTCTTTGTAATGATTCTGCTTTTTCTAATGATTTAAAGAAGAGATTAGCTAAAACTGAACCTAAAGATCTGAAAGAATTCATATAACCATTAAATCCTAATCTTGATTTTTGTGCATCTTTCATAGTTTCTACTTCAACTATGAATATGAATATTATATTATACATTAACATTGATAGTTCAATAAATACTTTTGGAATATGAACTTTTGCAAGTGCATGTAAGAAATCGTTTATTGGTGTAGTAAGTGCCATGAACCCTAAACATGAGAAACAAGCAAATACTCTGAAGAATGTTAAAGTTGCTAAGTTTAGTGCATCTTGATGAATAACTACTCCCCATATTCCACTATCCCATATTACATGACCTACTCCGAAGAAGAATAATAAGTAAACACAGGTAATCGCCGTAAATGCAAATGGTATTGCAATGAATTTTAAGTATATTATTGGTTTTATGCGTGCTATTACCATTATTCCAAATGCAGCTAAGATTATAACTGCTATTTCAATTGGGACATATGAGCTGATTAATGCAAATATCATTACTCCAATTGATATAACAATTTTTAAATCTGAATTTACGTCACGTAATTTATTGGTTTGTGCAACATAATCTATATTTAATGCCATTTTAAAAATTTATCCTTTAATTTTTTTTGTAGTTTTAATTTATAAAAAAAAATAGATTTTATAAAGATGATTATAAAATCTATATTAAAATTTTATTATTTTGAATATGAATTTTCTACTGGTTTTTGTTCTTGTTGTTTATATTTTCTTTGGGCTCTCCAGTATCCTAAGAAATAACCAAGGATTATAGTTCCTATTGCTGTTTGAACACAGAATAATAAACTTTGAATTTCACTACTTGGAGGTTCCCATATTGAATTGAACCATGGTGTGTATCCTGTTGCTTCTATAGCTTTTCCACCAGCATCATCTGATCCACCAAAATAACCTTGATTTTCACCTAAACCATTATACATTGCTAAAGGAGCTATAACTATAATTGCTACTATAACTAATAATAATATATACATTTTAGTTTTCATAATTTAACAGTCCTCCTTAATTAGATTGCAGATCCTTTATCATCAGCAATTGCTTCTTGTTCAGCAGCTTCTGCTTCTTCTGGAGTTAATGAACCTAATTTTTCTAGGAGTTTTGGTTTGTTTTTCTTTAACATATCCCATATTACAACTGTTAAAATACCTTCTGCAATTGCAAGTGGTATTTGTGTTATTGCAAATATTGCGAAGAATTTTATGAAAGCTGATGTGAAAGTTGGTATTGGGAATGCTAATGATAATTGAACAGCTGTTGTTACATAAGTTAATAAGTCACCTAAGAATGCTGCAAAGAATATTGCAACTGTTGAATTCTTTTTGTAAAGTGCTCTGTATATAGCCCATGCTACAAATGGTCCAACTATTCCCATTGAAAAACAGTTTGCTCCTAATGTGGTTAATCCTCCGTGAGCTAAGATTATAGCTTGGAAAAGTAGTACTATTACAGCTAGTACGGATGTTGCTGCAGGTCCAAATAATGCTGCACCTAATCCGTTACCACAAGGGTGTGAGCAACTTCCTGTTACTGAAGGCATTTTTAGTGATGATAGTACAAACATGTATGCTCCAGATACTGCGAGTAGTGCTTTTGATTCAGGTGCTGATTCGAATGTTTTTTTGATTTGTATGATTCCCCATGCTACGACTGGTATCATTAGTATATACCAAAATAGACACCATAGTGGCGGTAGGAATCCTTCCATAATATGCATTTTTTAATTTCTCTCCATATATTTAATTTTCTTTTGTAAAAGTAAAATCATTAAAGTATAATTGAAAATAATTAAAGTTTACTTTACAATAATTAATTAGTTCGTAACCATATATAAGCATTACTATTTTATTCAAATAAACATGATGCCAATAAAGTTAGTTGAATAAAAAACTCTTGAATAAATTTAACTTCATTTAAATATTTAAAATTTACCATAAAAACTCAACAAAAAAAATATCAAAAAATAAACTATAAAATAAAAAAACAACAAAAATGAAAAATAATAGAAAAAAATATCAAAAAAATGTGATTAACCATGAAAATAAAAAACAACCTCATTTTAGCAATGGATTTAATGGACCTAAAAGAAGCAGAAAAAGTCTGTGAATCAATAGGATCCCAAATAGATACTATAAAAATAGGATACCCCCTAACACTAGCAGAAGGTACTAAAACAATACAAATATTTAAAGATAACTTCAATTATCAAGTAATATGTGATTACAAAGTAGCAGACATTCCTGCAACAAACTCAAAAATAGCAGAACAAACATTCAAAGCTGGAGCAGATGGAATAATATGCCACGGATTTGTAGGTCCAGATAGTGTAAAAGCATGTAAAGAAAAAGCAGAAGAATATGAAAAAGATGTATTCCTATTAACTGAAATGTCACACCCTGGAGCAAAAAAATTCCTACAAAAAGACGCATATGAAATAGCTAAAATGGGAGTTGAAATGGGAATCACAAATTATGTAGCTCCTGCAACACGAATAAATAGATTAAAAGATATCAGAGAAATAGTAGGTAAAGATGCATTCATAATATCCCCGGGAGTTGGTAAACAAGGAGGAGAAGCTAAAAAAACTTTAGAATATGCAAGTGCAATAATTGTAGGAAGATCTATTTACGAATCTGAAGACCCAAAAATTGCAACTGAAAATATGATAAACTCAACAAAATAATAAAAAAAATTAAAATATTTTATTAAAACTTTTAATAATTAATACTATTAACTATAATGCCATTAAAACCTCAACAAACAATAGAAAGGAAAGTTTTATATTTTAGAAACAAAAAATATAATATTGCAAATTCTATTTAAAAAGTTGCAAGATTTATAAACAAAAAATAGGATTTAGCAATTTTTATTTAAAAAATTTTAAAAGGTTAAAAAAAATGGCAAGTGAATTTACAAAATTAACAATGAAAACTATGATTGAATTAATAACAACTGCTTTTGCATTCGTTGCAGGGCTAGCATGGAACCAAGCAATCCAAACCGCAATAAACCAAGTATTTAAAGCAGGAGGAGCCCTTACAGGACTATTAATTTATGCAATTATAGTTACAATCGTCGCAGTCATCGCTACAGTATTACTTGTAAGAACTGCAGCAAGAATGGGTATCGAAACAGAATAAAAAAAAGACTAATCGGAAAATTCATAAAAATGAATTTTCCATTTTACTAATTTTTAAAATAAACATACTATTTTTCTTAAGCACTTACCAAATACTTTTCAAACAAATATCTAGCTAATTCATAAGATAATTCAAAAAGGATAAAGTATACAAAACTAATTAATTGTAAAAATCCAAATAAAGCTAGTAATAAAATTACAACCTTCATTGTGAAACGATAATCAAAAAAGTATTCAAAAAATTTACCCTTAGAATAAACTTTAGGATTATCATTACCTAACTCATCAATCCAAGCACCTAAAAGACAAGCTAAAAGTATAAAACCATTTATTCCTGGAATTCCACATATTGCTACAATAATTAAAAAAGTTAGTAAAGTTGCTATGTGATGAACTCCATCAACTTTCATAGCCAAAAGGTTACCTACTAATATTCCTATAAAAATATATGCTGCATCCATACTTGTTACAGTTGCATAAGCTGCGAAAATTCCACAGATTATTCCAAGAAATATTGCTAAGTTTCTATTGTTTTTTTCATCAAATTCATCATCACTGAATTTCATGAAAAATCCTGATAATGCATAGGATGCAGCTAATATTATGGCATTTATCATATTATCATTAAATTTATTCTATTTTATCTAAAGCCGCAGCAAGTATTAATGGGAACATTACTGTCACATCTCCCACTACATTTGCTAAGTTAGAACCTGATTTAGCTTTTGACCAACTTTTTGCTTCTTCTAATGGTGCACCACTTAAACTTCCAGTTTCCGGACGATCCATAGTGATTTGTATAGCTGCATCTAATCCCCCTTTTAATAATGTTGATGCCATGGTATAATGTTTTGGAACTCCTCCACCAAGGAATAGTCCACCGATTTGTGGTGATTCAAATACTAAATCTGAGAAGTGATGCATATCTTTTACTGCATCAAGAACTAGATTGTGGTCTTGTGTAAACATCCATAATTGTAATCCAAACATACTGTCTATAATTCCTGGGGCAAATATATCTACATCATTTATTGCTGCTTGGTGAAGAATACTGTTTTCATCATCTATCATTAATCCTATTTCTCGAAGTAAATCATTTATGCTAATTATTCCTTTGTCTTTAGGATTATCTAATTTTTTACTTATTTTTTCGAAGATTTTTGTGATTTCTGTTTCAAATATTTCAAAATCATCATTTTGTGTGTAAACATCCGCTATTCTTCCAATTCCTGCTTTTTGTAATTTTTCATCATCATTTCCGAAGTCTTTATAATGTCTTCCTCCAAATGATTCTAAAAGGTCATGGGTGATGTTTGCTCCACTTGTTACAAGGACATCAATGTATTGATTTTTTATCATGCAAGCGATTATGTTTCTTAATCCTCCAGGTACTTGAGGTCCTGCTACACTCATAAATATATTCATGTCTTCTTCATTTATCATTTTTGCAAGTAAATCTGATGCTCTTGCTATTCTTCCTGATCCAAGTACTCCACAGTTTTCAAACTCTGTCATTAGTTCTGATACTTTCATATCTTTTTTTATATTCATTTGAGTAACTTTAGTTTGGTCTATTCTCATAAAATCATCATACTAAAAATTGTTTTATAGTTAAAAATTAAAAATTTTATTTAATAAAAAAAAAGTTTTAAAAAAAAATAGTGGGAAAAAATTTATTTCCTTTTTAAATTTTTGAATTAATATTATTATAATATTTTTATTCTAGTATTTATTGTTTTTTGGAATCCATTATTGGGAAATTTTTAAGGTTTGTGATTTGTTC
>JAEZRD010000062.1 GCA_023440975.1 Methanobacteriota archaeon
GTATATGGGTAAAGGTTTGAATCTTGAATCTGCTGTGAGAGAGGTTATTAATATTATTCATGGGGCTTATGCTATGGCAGCTATTAGTAAAAGTGAACCTAATAAGGTTGTTGCTACTCGTAAGGATAGTCCATTGATTGTGGGGGTTGGTGAGGATAAGTATTTTGTTGCTTCTGATTCTCCTGCAATTCTTAAATATGCTAATGATATAATATTTCCGGAACAAGGGGAAATTGTTACATTAACAACTGAAGGAGTAACTATTAAGGATGAGCATGATCAAATTATAGAAAAAGAGATTGAAACTATTGATTGGACTCCTGAAATGGCTGAGAAGGAAGGTTATGATTACTTCATGATTAAGGAAATCAATGAAGAAGGAACAGCTATAAAAAACACTTTAACTGAAAAAGAGAATATTAAAAAGATTACTGATGATTTAACTGATATTAATCGTATAGTTTTTGTTGCTTGTGGAACATCTTATCATGCAAGTTTAACTGGGAAATATTTACTTGAATCATTAGCTGGAATACCAACAGATGTATTATTGGCTTCTGAATTTAAATATTCTGCTAATGCTTTAAATGATAAGACTTTGGTTATTTTTATTTCTCAATCTGGTGAGACTGCAGATACACTTAAAGCATTGAATATTGCTAATGAAACTAGTAAAACTTTAGCTATTGTTAATGTTGCTGGAAGTTCTGCAACACGTAGAGCAAAATATGTGATACATACTCAAGCTGGACCTGAAATTGGTGTTGCTGCAACAAAAACATATGTGAGTCAATTAACAAGTATATACTTATTTGCAGCATTACTTGCAAAAGATGAAAACTTACTTGAAAGATTAGAAAAAGTACCAGATTACTTAGAAGATATTTTAAATGATGCACATATCATTAAAGAAATGGCATCTAAATATAAGTATGCACAAGACTTTTTCTTCATTGGTAGAGGATATGCTTACCCAATAGCACTTGAAGGAGCATTAAAATTAAAAGAAATCACTTATATTCATGGTGAAGGATATGCTGCAGGAGAACTTAAACATGGTCCATTAGCATTAATAGACCAAGGTGTACCAGTAGTTGTTGTTTTACCTCCAGGGGAAAATCATAGGAAAACAATGAGTAATCTTGAAGAAGTTAAATCCCGTGGAGCTGATGTAATAGCAGTAGGATCATTTGATGATGAAAAATTAATATCCAAAGCAAATGATTTATTCCTCATAAATAATGAAATAGATGATATAATAGCACCATTAGTTTACATTATACCATTACAATTATTAGCATATTACATAGCTATTGAAAGAGGATTAGATCCAGATAAACCAAAAAATTTAGCTAAATGTGTAACAGTTGAATAAAAAAGTATATTTGATTAATATTTTAGGTTTTTTATATGAGAGATACTAAAGATAAAAAAATTGAGGTTTATGTCGTATCACATAGTGCTGAAGATATAAAAAAGACACGTAATGATGATTTATACACTCCACTTTTTGTAGGATTAGACGGTAAGGATAATCTTGGTTATTGTAGTGATGATTCTGGGGATAATATTAGTAATAAAAATAAGAGTTATTGTGAATTAACTGGTTTGTATTGGATGTGGAAGAATTCTGATGCGGATATTATTGGTTTATGTCATTATCGTAGATATTTTGCAACAAGTAAACATGGACGCTATCTTGAAAGAGAAGATATTGAAGAAATCCTTAAAGATTATGATATGATAGTTCCACCATTAGATGAGTCATTACTTGAAGATGTTTACACTGATTATAGTTTATGGAATTATGGTCATGATCTTGATTTGTGTAGAGATATTATTAGTGAGCAATGCCCAGAATATTTAGATAGTTTTGATAAAGTAATGAAAGGTAATAGTTTATATTATTACAAAATCTTTATTTCTCATAAGGATGTTATTGATGGTTATTGTGAATGGATATTTCCTATACTTCAAGAATTAGAAAATCGTGTTGATTTGGAAGATTATGATAATTATCAACAACGTATTTATGGTTTTTTAACTGAAAGATTATTTAAAGTTTGGGTAATCCAAAATAATATTAATGTAAAAGAAATGGATTTAAGAGTATTAGGTACTAAACTTAATATTCAAATGTTTATTAAGAAAAAAGCAATTGTTAGAAAGTTATATGTTAAATATTACCTTCCGCATAAAGGTTATGATGTAAAAAGATAAAATTTTTAATTTTTTTTAATAAACTATTTTTATAAAAATTTTTTTAGGAATATAATATAATGAGTAAATTTAATATTCAAATTTATGTAGTTTCACATAGTGCAGAAGATATACAAAAAATCAGGTCTGATGATTTATACACTCCATTATTTGTTGGACGAAATGGTAAAGACAATCTTGGTTATTGTAGTGATGATTCTGGGGATAATATTTCATATAAAAATTCTGATTTATCTGAATTAACTGGTTTGTATTGGATGTGGAAGAATTCTGATGCAGATATTATAGGATTATGTCATTATCGCAGATACTTTAAGAATGAAAAAGGTAAATTATTAAATCAAAATGATATAAAAAATTATCTAAGAAATTATGATATTTTAATGGCTAAAAAAACTTATCTAATAAAAAATTCATTAAATGAAACATATAAAGGAACATATTACATTAAAGTTTTCAAAGAAACTCGAAAAGCAATTGAAAAATTACATCCTGAATGTTTAAATACTTATGATAATGTAATGGGTCAAAATTCTTTTTCATGTTATAATATGTTTGTAACTTCAAAAGAAATAATGTCAAATTATTGTAATTGGTTATTCCCAATAATTGAAGAATTAGAAATAAATATAGATTTAGAAGAAGAAAAACGGATTATTGGTGTTATTACAGAATATTTGTTTAATGTTTGGGTAACTTATCAAAATCTTAATGTTAAAGAATTACCATTATACTATTTGGGCAATATGCTTAAATTTAGAATGTATCTTTCAAATAATAAACTTTTTAGACGATTATATTTAAAAATCAGTAAAAACAGTAATGTTGAAGAGAAAATTCATAATTTATTTTATGCAAAAAAGAAATATTATTAAATTTTTATAATTTCACATTTTGTTTATTTTATTTTTTATTTCTTGAATATTATACTCATTAATATCATTAAGAATGTTCATTTTTTCATTCATTAATTTATACTTTTTTTCACATAAGTCATGGATTTCAAATGTTTCAACTTTTTGAGTAATAACAAATTTTTTTATTTTAAAATAATCTTTTATGCTTGATTAATATTAAATAAGATGTAATTTATATAAATATGTATTATAAAATAAAAAAATAATTTTTATAAATAAATTAAATTTAAAAAGGAAACATTTATTATGCATTATGATTATTTAATTGTTGGTTCAGGATTATTTGGATCAATTTTTGCACATGAAATGAATAAACAAGGTAAGACTTGTTTAGTATTAGAAAAACGTGACCATATTGGAGGTAATGTTTTTACTAAAGAAGTTGAAAATATTAATGTTCATAAGTATGGTGCTCATATTTTTCATACTGATAAAAAGGAGATTTGGGATTATATAAATCAATTTGCTAGTTTTAATAGGTTTACTAATTCTCCTGTAGCTAATTATCAGGGAGAATTATATAATTTACCCTTTAATATGAATACTTTTTATCAGATGTGGGGGGTTAAAACACCAAGTGAAGCTCATGATATGATTGAGTCTCAAAAGAGTGAAAGTCAAGTTGAAAACCCTGAAAACTTGGAAGAGCAAGCAATTAATCTTGTAGGTAGGGATATTTATGAAAAACTCATAAAAGGGTATACTGAAAAACAATGGGGTAAGAAGTGTACTGAAT
>JAEZRD010000109.1 GCA_023440975.1 Methanobacteriota archaeon
AGGATAATGATGATACTATAATACCTGAACATGTTGAAGAAGTGAAAGAAACAGGTAATGAAGTTCAAGATTACAGATCTAGTGTGGATGATGATTTAGACTCTATAATTATAGGAATTAATAAAGATATTAGTAAAATTGAAAAACGTAGAGCTAAATTAAATAATGTTTTAAAAACAAAAGATGATCGTAAGATTCCTAAAGAAGTTAATGATATGGAAAAATTCATCTCTACTTATAGTGAAGCTAAAAATATTCGTATTACTACTCCTGCGCAATTATATGAACGTCCTATAGGGGAAGTATCTGTGGATATTGATGATATAATTAAACAAGAAGGTCCAATACATATTAATGATTTAATTTTCCGTTTACGTGAGTCTTGTAAACTTAAAAGAGCAGGAACTAAATTTAAAAGTGCAATAAATTTAGCATTAGAGTATTCTGAGGAACAAGGTACTGTACGTCGTAATGATGACTTCTTATTTTACACTGGTAGTAAAATGGTACCTGTACGTAAGCGAATAAAACCAAATATCGACTTTATTTGTGATGAAGAAATTAAACAAAATGTATTATTGGTATTACAACTTCAACAATCAGTAGAAACACAAAAACTAGTTAAAAAAGTGGCAAATAATTTTGGTTTTAAATCAACTAGTCAAAAAACAAGTAAAAGGATTACTGATGTTGTTGATTTAATGATAGCTAAAGAAGAAGCTACAAATAACAATGGCCGTATAGAATTATTATAAAATTATATAATGGTATTTGAAGGGGATTAAAATTGAAATTTGATGTATTTGATGCAAATAAGAATTTCGTTACAGGAGAATATTTTGAAAATTTTACGGATTTATATAAACCTTCTCGTAAAGTAGAATTAGTTCCTAAATTTAAATATGATGATTTATTTTTAAAAATAGATTATGGTATAAGTGTTTATCGCCCATACCATGATGGGGAAGATTTTCTTATACAACATTTAAGCCCTACTTTAATGGAGCAATGTGGTTTAACTAATGAAGATGATGTTAGAGGGTGTCTTTTTTCAGAAGTATTTCCATTATATACTAAAAATAATTTTTTAGAATTCTTACGTGAAGCTTATAAAAAACAAACTAGTTTAAATTTTGAATTATATGGTTATACAGATGATGGAGTATTTTTTAAACATTATATATATGATGTTGTTGGAACAGAAGATGCTGCTTTTATTTTAGCTAAAGATGATACTGATTTTCTAATGTTAAAAGATCAAGAAAATAGATTATTTGAAAATTCACCATATGGTTTAGCTATTTTTCAAGATGGTAAGCTTGTTCGTGTAAACACTAAATTTCAAAAATTGTTAAATATTCCTTTCGATTATTTAAAAGTAGATAAATTGGAAATTAAGGATATTCCACTAGTTCCGACTAAATTAACTAAAGAGGAATTGATTGAAAATTATCAAAAAATTTTAAACAATGAACTTTTAAAAGATCATGATGTAATGAGTTATACTAATTATAAAGGGGAGCACTTTTGGTTTGATTGTGTTGCTAGTTTAACTAATTATGAGGATAATAAAGCTGTTCAAATAACTCTTCTTGATATTACTGAGTCTAAAGATGCTCAAGATGAAGCATTCCGTATTCAAAAAAGTTTAAAACTTGTTGAATCTAATAGTAAATTTAGTATAGTTAATTATAATAAAAATACTGGTTTTATTGTAACTGATGAGTTTTTTAAGATTTTAGAAACTGAACCTTTTGATTTAAGAAAAGATATAGATAAGTTTTATCAGTTAATTGATAATCAATCTAAATGGGATATGATTAATCATTTAAATTATATGGTTGAAAATCAAATTGAAGATGATAATTTTCAATTTGAAATAGATATTAATGGTAAAGTTAAACATTTAATGTTTTATTCTAAGATTATAGATTATGGGGAAGATGGTTCTGCTTCAGATTATGTTGGTTATTTAATGGATATAACTGAAAGTGTTGAACGTGAGCAAAAACTTGCAGAAGCGGATAAAGATAAAGCTGTTCTTTTAAAAGAGATTCATCATCGTGTTAAAAATAATCTTCAAATTATTTTAAGTTTGATTAGTTTAGATGAACGGTTTAATAAGCAAGATTATGAAATGATTTTAGATTCTACTAAAAGTCGTATTAAGAGTATGGCTCTTATTCATCAGAAAACTTATGAATCTGATAGTTTATCTAATATTAATGTGAGAAGTTTTATGGAAGATTATTGTTTAAGTATTCTTAATTTATATAATTTAGAGGATGATATTAATCTTATTTATAATATTGATGAGTTTTTAGAGTTACCTTTAGATATTATGACTCCTTTGAGTTTGATTCTTAATGAATTTGTTACTAATAGTATTAAATGTGCTTTTTCTAATAGTGAGGATGATAAAAATATTATTTTATCTATGGATACTGTTGGGGATATGGTTAATTTCACTATTGAGGATAATGGTGTTGGTTTGCCTGAGGATTTAGATGTTTATAATAGTCCAAGTTTGGGTTTAACAATTATTAATAGTCTTACTAATCAGATTAATGGTGAATTTTCTAAAATTGATTGTGAAGGGGCAGGTTTTAAATTAAAATTCCCTGCTAATTTTGAATCCTAATTTTTAAATAATACTTTCTTTAAATATAATAATTAATTAAGAGTTTTAAATAATAAATTTATTAAATAGAGGATAGTTAAATGACAATATATTGTCCAGTTTGTGGTGAAGATAATAAGGATGATGCTAAATTTTGTCGTGATTGTGGTGCTAACTTAAATGAGGAAATTAAGAAGGTTGAACAATCTCAAGGAATTAGTGAGTCTAAAAAGTATATTATTGCAGCTTTAATTGTTATTTTAGTTTGTTTACTTATTTTTATCGGTTCTTTTGTGTTAATTCATCATTAATTTTTAATAATTTATTGGTTCTTTTTTTTTAAAAACTTTTTTTATAAAATTTTAAATAATACTTTTTTTAAATTATAATTGTTTATAATTAATAATGATAAAAAAAAGTTATGTGTAATTTTTTTTTTGGGGGATTAAAATTTGACAACTTATTGTTCAAAATGTGGAGAAGAAAATGAAGATGATGCTAAATTCTGCAGAAAATGTGGAACTAGTTTAAATAGCAATATAAAAAAAGTAATTAATTCAGATAATAAAAATGAAGATAAAAATAAAAAGTATATTATTATAGGCTTAATTGTAGTTTTAGCTTGTGTACTAATTGTTGGTGGAGCATATCTTATGTTAAATCATCATAATATGAAAACATTAGATTTTGGTGATTATACTATGAGTGTGCCAGATAATGCTAATATGGTTAATAATTCTACTGATTCAGTGAATACTTTTATTGATTCTAATGCTCATTTAATGACAGCTTCTATTTTAACAGATTCATTATCTGGAGCTGTGGCGGCAGCTGCTATTAAAGGTAGTTTTGAAAGTTATCCTACTGTAACTAGTGATAAGCTTAAAGTAAGTAATTGTACTATTCATAAAATATCTAATGATAGTTCTTATGGGTATGTTGCTCTTTATAACCCAACTGGGATTTATATTGTTGTTGCTTCTGATAATCTTGATGATTTAATTGAAATGGTTAATAGTATTCAGGTTAAAGATTTATCTAGTGGTTCTAGTTCTGGATCCTCTGCAAGTTCTGGATCTAGTGTAAGTAGTTCCTCTAATTCTGCTAGTCATTCTGATGATGTTGCTAGTGAAGGAACTGTAAATATTAATGGTAATGATTATAATCGTGTGTATTATAAAGATGGTACTTATAAGACTTATGGTACTGTTTCTGGAAAATTATATGAAAATACTCATGATAGTCAAGCTATAGATCAAGAACCTTATTCTGGACCTATTTAATTAATATTTTAAAAAATGGAGGGTTTATTTAATGAAATGTCCTAAGTGTGGTGCTGAAATATCGGATAATGCGGATGTTTGTGATAATTGTGGACAACAGATATATGAAATTCATAAAAAAATTCAATCTTCAGAAGATGAAAGATTATTAACTAAGAAAATTATCCGTTATGGTCTTATTGTTATTGTTGTATTGTTAGTTATTGTATCAGCTGCTTATTTGATTTTAACTAATACAAATAATGATAAGAATTTTAATATTGGTTCAGTTACAATGCAGGTGCCTGAAAATGTTAATTTAACTCAGGTTAATGCTAGTAGTACTAATTCCAGTGTTTTACAAACTTTTGTAGATACTAGTAATAATGTTATGGTTTCATATTTGAATACGTCTAATGCTCAGGGTGCAGCTAATGCTAAACAGGTTGACACTAATTTAAAGCATTATACTTCTTTGAGTAATAAAACTCTTAATGATAATTGTAAAATTTATAGTGTTCCTAATAAAATTGGTTATAATTATTTAGGTTCTTACCAGTCTGATGATTCTTTTATTCTTATTGGGGGTAATGATTTAAATGATGTTGCTGATATGTTAAATAGTATTAAATCATAAGTTTTAGTTTAAAATATTTATTTTTTTTTTATCTTTTTTTCTATTATATCTTGACTATATTAATTCTTTTAAGTAGGGAGTGTAGTTTTTAGGTGTTAATGTAAAAAAAAATATTATTTAAAAAAAGTAATAATAAAAAAATTATTTAAAAAAAATTTTAAAAAAAAGGTTTTAATTTATTTAGTGGGTTTTATGCCAGCAGTTTTCGGTCATTTCGAAATCGCCGGAATCTTGGTTCATAAATGCTCTTTTTTCAGCGAGTAATTCTTGTAATTTTGTTTGTGCTTGTTTGTATTGGTTTTGATCATTTGTTGCGATTAAAGTTTTTCTGCATGCTTTTATTTCTTTGTTTAGTTCGTTTATGTCTTTCATTAAAATCACATCCATTTGAATTTATATTAATTACCTAAATCAATATTTAATTTTTATATTTATTTTAAAATAAATAAAGTTTACTATTTTTTTCATGTTCGTTTGTTTGGTGTTGTTTTGTTGTTGGGTTTTTCTTTTTTTCTTTTTAGTTGTGTTTTGTTTATTCATGTTTCTTTAGTTTTTTTTATATAATATTCAATGTTGATGTTTTCAATTATTGATTAATTCAATTATTGATTAATTCAATTATTGACTTTATCAACAGTTTTATATATTATTAAAAATATACTCTAAATATAAAAATAAAAACAATTGCAGGACGGTAAAAAAAAATTGATAGATGAATCCAATGTAAAAAATCTTCCTACAGATGTACTTTTTAAAGTAATATCAAGATACTCTGATATTTACATAAATTATATGTTAAAAGACACTAATTTAACTCGAGCACAAATACCCATGCTTATGAAATTATTAATTGATGATAATATTTGTCAAGATGAATTAGCAAAACCTTTAAAACTAGATAGAGGAGCTGTAACAAGAACACTCAGTAAACTAGAAGATGAAGGATACATAACACGTACACAGGATGAAGAAAATAAAAGAAGAAATAAAATATCTCTCACAGAATCAGGTCGAAAATTAGCAACAGAAATGCATAACGCTGGTAAAAATAGAGATAAAGAAATATTAAAAGATGTTCCAATGGAATGGAGTGAATTAAATAATATATTACAAAAAATTGCTATAAATTCCATTAAATTTAACAACCAACTTATTAAAGATGAAAACAATTGGGAGGAAAAATAAATTGAGTGATAAAACAGAAAAAGGTCAAAACAGTAATATTGACTTAATACTTGGAGATTCACATGTAGCTATAAGAAAACTAGCATGGCCAATGATGGTTAGTATGTTTTTAATTATGGCATATAACCTAGCAGATAGTATATGGGTAGCAGGATTAGGATCAAATGCTCTAGCAGCTATCGGATTTATCACACCATTATTTATGATAATTGTAGGATTAGGAAATGGTATAGGTGCTGGTGCAAACAGCCTTATTGCACGTTGTATTGGTGCAAGAGATAAAGAAAAAGCAGATAATGCAGCATTACACAGTATAATAATAACATTTATTGTAAGTATTGTAGCATCTATAATATTATATGCAGCATTACCTGGAATTTTAAGTTTAATGGGTGCTGCTTCAGCTACTGCAATGTCTCTTCAATATGGTAATATTGTATTTATATTCCTGATTGTATTTTTATTTTCAAGTGTAGGATCAGCTTTACTTCGTTCAGAAGGAGATGTTAATCGTGCAATGTATGTAATGGCATTAACTGCAATATTAAATATTGTTTTAGATCCAATATTCATATATATTTTTGGTATGGGTGTTGCAGGAGCTGCATGGGCAACAGTATTATCTGCATTTTTAAGTTGTGCAGTTTTAATTTACTGGATGGTGATTAAAAAAGATACTTATCTTGATTTAGGTAGAAGTCATTTTCATTATGACTCTAGTATATTTAAAGATATTCTTGTTGTAGCTATTCCATCTACAGCTGAAAACCTTATATTCAGTATTTTAGGTATTATAGAAAATTATTTCTTAGTGTTTGTTGCTGGAACTGTAGCAGTTGCAACATATACCGCAGGTATGAGATTAGTTCAAATGGCTATGATTCCACTTATGGGATTAGGTACTGCTGTTCTAACTGTTGTAGGTGCTGCTTATGGTGCTCATGATTCTGATAAGTTAGAAGATGCATTTTCATACAGTTTAAAATTAGGTTTTATAATAAGTTTAATTATGTTAGTAATCTTTTATGTATTTGCTCCACAATTAAGTTTAATATTTGCTTATACTGGTGCTAGTGCAGGTTTAGCTCCTAGAATTGCAAGTTTATTACGTATTGTATGTTTCTTTGTACTTGCTGTTAACTTTGGTATGATGCCTGCGATGCTATTCCAAGGAGTAGGTAAAGGATTTACAAGTTTAGTATTAACCACACTTAGAGCTTTAATATTTGAGGTTATTTGTTCTTATATTTTAGGTATTGCTCTTGGTTGGGGAGAGTATGGAATTTATTGTGGTGTTGTGCTTGGAGCATGTATAGGTGCATTAATAAGTTTCATTTATGCTAAATTTTGGATTTACAGACTTAAAAAAGTTTATAAAAGTGGAAATGAAGATGAACTACCTGGTTCCTCTTAATTTCTAATTTTTTTTTTTTTAAACTTTTTATTATTTTTTAAATACTTTTTATAAAATCTTTTTTTTTATTTTCAAAATTCTTTTTTTTAAAACTATTATAATAAATACTAAATATAAGTATCAATAAAATTTTCTATATATAATGATATGATAATTAAATGACTATTCTTATAAATTAAATCTATTTAAGGTCCTTTAAGAATGATGAATTTGCAGTTTATAGAAAAATCTAAAAATGGAATAAATAAAACAATCCAATTTAAGGGTTTTGAAGATTTTATATTTTTAGATGAAGAAAAATATGATATGCCTAACTTACCCTTTAAAAATCTTTTTAACAGACTAGATTATGGAATAGATATTTTACTCCCTTATAATAATGGTGAAGATTTTATAATTATCAATTTATTTGAACGTTGGAAATCTTTTGGAAAAAATTCAAAAGATTTTATAGGTCATTTATTTGGAAAATCTTTTCCAATATTAGAAAAAGTTGGTTCTTTAGATATTATTCGTAATGTTTATAAAACTCATAATCCTGCAAATGTAAAACTATTTTTCAATGATGATAAATTTTTAAAGTTTAACCTTGATGTTAAATGTATTTATGAGGAAGGTTTCATTTTTTTATTAAGTGAAAATAAAACATTTGATTATTTAATTGATCAACATAATAATAAACTTTTCAATAAATATTCTCAAGGTATTTTCTATGTTCGTGATAAAAAAATTCTTAAGAAAAATGATGCTTTTAGAATAATGGAGCAAGAAAATAATTCATTAAGTCCTTTTATATATAAAGATATTAAATTTGAGAATACGACTAATTTTGAATGGGAACGTATTGAAGAAGAGCTTTTAAATAGAGAAATGATATCATTTAGTGATGTTTTAATATATATTAATCCTAAAACAAAAAAAAGCATTTTATAATACTTATGTAACTTTAGGTTTATATGAAAATGAGCCTGCTTTATGCTTTATTTGTGTTAATATTACTCAAGCTCGTTTAGCTAAAATTATGGCTGATGAATATTTAGAAAATTTAGATAATGTTCAAAAATTAAGCCATTTTGCAGTATTAACTAGAACTAGAAAAGAATTCATAGGTTTTAATTCAGAAATTTATAATATTCTTGAGATTCCTGATCCTGAAGAAATTCCAAAAGGAAAAGATATTTTGGATGATTATGTGCCTGCAGACATTAAAGAAGCTTTCTATTATTTTATTCATAATTCTGATGAAAAAAATAATCGTTTAAGTTTAACTTATCCTATAATTACTTATGAAGGACATAATAAGACATTAACAAGTAATGTGTATTTTAAACGTTCTAAAGTGGGTAATCCTGATTTAGATGAGATTATTAGTGTGGTTCAAGATATAACAGATTCTGTTAATATTGAAAAAAGTATTAATGATGCTAATGAAGAATTAGAGAAACTATTATATAATAAAGAAATTTTACTTGAAGAAGTTCAAAATCGTGCAAAGAATAATTTACAAATAATTTTAAATTTAATGAACTTAGATATAGATTATAATAAAAATAATCCAGAATTAGTTATTTCTGATTGTAGAGATCGTATAAATAGTATTGCTTTAATACATGAGAATGTTTATAAGTCAGAATCTTTTGATAAAGTAAATATTTATGATTTTATAAAAAGTCATGCTACCTCTATGTTTGCACAGATTAATAATCTTAATATAAAGTTTGATTTAGATGTTGATGAGATAGAGTTGGATATGGATAATGTTGTACCTTTAGGTTTAATTATAAATGAATTATTAAGTAATTGTATTAATTATGCATTCCCTAATGGTGAAAAGGGCGAAATTAAAATTGAATTCCATAAAAACTTTGAAGAATATACTCTTATTGTCTCAGATAATGGTATTGGGTTACCTTCTGATTTGGATGTGGAGCAATCTTCCACATTAGGTTTAACTATTATTAATCTTTTATCTTCTCAATTAAATGGGAAATTAACTGATTTAAAACCGCTTAAAGGTACAAGTATTCAGTTAAAATTTTATGTTAAAGATGGGGGGAGTAATTAATGATAGAGGTTTATCTTTACTTTGAAGATTATTCTGATTATTATTCTATGGATACTTATGATGGTGTTCAAGATTTTATTTCATATGATGCTCTTACTTATCCTGTTAATGATGTGTCTTTTAAAGGTTTATTTAATCAATTAAAATATGGTGTAGATATATTTTATCCTTCTGATGATGGTGAGGATTTTATTTTTAATTATGCTTCTCCTTATATTTGGAATTTTGTAGATGTGCCTTGTGATGATTTTGTAGGTCATAAATATGGTGAATTTTGCCAATCATTTGCCTATAATTTAAATATTTTAGATTTAATGAAAAAAGCATATTATAAAGAAGAGATAATAAATTTTAAAATTGTAACATTTGAAGATGGAAAATTCTCCTATTTGATGAATGAATCTATTTTTCGAGATGGGGATATGCTAATTTTTACAAGCAAACTTATTTCCGCAGATAAACAAGTAAAAAATAGTTTGGATGCTTTTAAAGAATATTCTCAAGGGTCATTTATTGTTCAGGATGATAAAATAGTTGATAAAAGTTCTGATTTTGAGTATATGGAACATGATAATGGATTGTTAAGTCCTTTTACTTTTAAAGATATTAAACTCAGTGGTTTATCTAATTTTGAATCAAAAAAAGTTATAGAACAAATTTTAAAACATGAATTGTTTTCATATAATGGTGAAATTTGTTATCCTAATCTTCAAACAGGTATAGTAACTTATTATTTAACTTATCTTTCACCAACTTTGTATAATTCTCAACCTGCAGTTTTATTTAATGTTGTAGACATTTCAAATAATAGAAGAGAAGAATTAAGAGCTCGTAAACTTGAAGAATACCTTAGAATTGTTCAATTGTTAAGTAATTGTGCTATTTTAAGAGTAAGTGGGGATGGAAATGCTCGTTGGAGTCCTGAAATATTTGATATGTTAGAAATGAATATTGATGAGATAAGTAAATTAGAACATGGACGTAATTTTTATGATGATTATGTAAGTGAAACTACACGTGATGATTTTTATGAATGGATAGAAAAAGCTAAACATGATAATTCAATATATAATAGTATAAATAAAATAATAACTGCTAGAGGGAATACTAAATATTTTTCAGCATATTCTATAGTAAAACATGATGTAAATGATTTTGATTCTACTTATGTAATTAGTTTTGTTCAAGATATAACCAATATTTATGTTCATGAATTAGAGTTAAAAGAAAAAAATAAAGAATTAGGTTTGTTATTGGAAGAAAAGGAAATGCTTCTTAAAGAAGTTCATCATCGTGTTAAAAACAATCTGCAAGTAATATTAAGTTTCCTTAATCTTGATTTGTATTATAATAAAGATAATCCTAATGACACAATTTATAATACTAGAGATCGTATACAATCAATGGCTTTAATGTATGAAACAACTTATACTTCAGAAAAAGTGGATGTTACTAATTTAAATGATTTTATTGAAGAGTTATCTCACAGGTTAATTCAAGTTTATAGTGGAGGTAATATAAAATTAAATTTAGATGTAATTGATGAAGAGATAAGTATTGATATTATAATTCCATTAGGTTTAATTATAAATGAATTATTACTTAATTCAATAAAGTATGCTTTTCCAAGTAATCAATCTGGTGAAATTACTATTAAACTGACAGAAGAAGGGGAAAATTTAGTATTAGTAATGAGTGATAATGGTGTTGGTCTTCCAAAAGATTTAAATGTTAATACGGCTGATAGTTTAGGTTTAAAGATTATTCAAACATTAACTAATCAATTAGAAGGGAATTTAACAAATTTAAAACCTGAAAAAGGGTCGTCTATTGAAATTAGTTTTCCGAAAAAGATTTAAGAATATTTTTAGTGATTAAATGATAAATGTAAAATTTGTAAAAAAAGAGGAAAATGGGAATGAAGAATATTCATTTACTTTCCCTATGAGAGAAATCCATAAATCTTCAGAAAGAAAGCTGTCAGTGCCACTTTTTCCTTTTAAAAAATTAATAAATGAATTGGATATTTCAATTGAAGTTTTAGCGCCTTATAATTATGGTGAAGATTTTGTATTCTTACATTTTTCAGATATATGGTCATTAAATAATATATATTCACATAATATCACAGCTCAAAGATTAGGAAGTGCGTTACCTCATTTAAAACAGTCAGTGTTTTTTGATTTTCTTCAAGACGCTTATAAGAATAATAAAAAAACTAATTTAACTACTTTTGTTTATTATGGGAATAAATTGATTTTAAAATTGAACCAAACTGTTTTTTATGAAAATGGTTTAATTTTCATTGTGAATGAAGTTTTAAATGATGCTTTTGATAAAAAATCAGAGATTAATGTTTTTAATAAATATTCCAAAGGAATTTTCAGAGTTAAAGATAAAAAAATAATTTATAAAAATCATAAAACTAAAGAGTTTGTTGAAAAATATCAATTATTAAATATAGACTTTAAAGATTTGCAAGTTAAGAATATAAGTCATGAAAAATTTGAGGAAATCACTGATAAATTACAGAAAAAAGAATTGGATTCTTATGAAGATGAATTAATATTTACCCATCCTTTTACATTTGAAAAATATTATTTCACATTGTATATGGTACCTGCTAATATAAATGGTGAAGATATCGTAGATTGTACTGTTGTAGATGTAACTGATATTCGTAATGTAGAACAAGATGCTGAAGATTATGCTAGAAATTTGGAAAATGTCCAAAAAATTTGTCAATTTGCAATAAATTATGGTTCTTTAAATAATTTAACTGGTTGGAGTAATGAAATTTATGAAATTTTAGAGATCCCTCCTAAAATTAGAGCTAAATACCCTAAATCAAATGTTTTATTTGAATTTGTTTATGAAAAAGAAAAAGAACTTTATTTAAATTTTTTATCAAATCCTGAAAAGTACAATTATATATTAGATCATGAATTTGAGGTTAATACATTTAAAAACAATAAGAAATATTTAAGTTATCATCTTATCTATCGTAGAAATTATGAAAATGAGGAAAAATCTCAATTAACATCTATAGTTCAAGATATTACTAGATTAAATAAGTTTCAAGAAGAGTTAAAAGATTATAATGAGGAATTAAGTCAAATTTTGAAGGATAAAGAAGTTTTACTTAATGAAGTGCATTTTAGGGTTAAGAATAATTTGCAAATTATTTTAAGTTTATTAAATCTAGATATGAGGTATAATAAGAATAATCCAAGTATTACACTTGCTAATACTGACGGTTATATTCAAAGTTTAGCATTTATGCATGAGAAAACTTATCAATCTGATAGTTTGGAGGGGGCTAATGTTAAAGATTATATTGAAGATTTAACTGAAAGTATTTTAAAAAATTCAGAGGTTAATGTTAATTTAAGTACTGATGTTGAGAATATAGAATTGAGTAATGAAATAATTGTTCCTTTGGGTTTAATCATTAATGAATTAGTTGATAATTCTTTAGAATATGCTTTCCCTGAGGGTGAAGGAAATTTAAGTATAAATCTTAAATCTGTTGATGATATGATTGAATTGAATATTAAAGATGATGGTGTTGGTTTATCTGATTCAACTAAATTTTCAGATTTAACTACATTAGGTTTTACTATTGTACAAACTTTAACTTCTCAAATTGGGGGTAAAGTAGAATTACTACCTTCTGATAAGGGTGTGAATATTTTATTAAAATTTAGTAAAGATGGGGGTAAGCATTATGGCATCTAAAGGATCTTATAAATTCATGTTTTTAGAGAGAGGTAAATTGGACTCTTTTAAATTATTGTGTTTTGATAATTTTCAGGATTTATTCGCTAAATCTGATGAGGTTTATGATGTGCCTGATGTTAAATTTTTAAGTTTAATTAAATATTCAGATTATAATGTTGACATTTACAAGCCTTTTAATGATTTTGAAGACTTATTAACTGTTTATATATCTCCTAAAAATTGGGCGAGTAAAGAAAAAGGTAAGGATACAAGTCATTTTAAAGGTAGATTATTTTCTAAAATATTACCTTTACATGCGAAATTAGGAGTACTTGAAATTTTTAAAAGAGTTTATCAAACTAATATTCCTTCTTTCACTAAGATAAGTATTTTGGATAATGATGATAATTTAGTTTTTACTTATGAATCTAAAATAATTAGATATCAAGATTATATTCTTGTTATATCATGTAATGAAGCTGATAATGAATTTAGAAGTGGAGGGGTTCCTCAAATTTTTAATCCATATGAATTAGCTATTGCTGTTATTCAAAATGAGGAATTGGTTTCTAAAAATGAGCAATTTTTATATTTAGAAAAGAAATATTCTGATATTTCATATAAGTTTGAGGATATAAGATTTAAAGGATTGGATCATGAGCATTGGTTAGATATTTATAATAAAATGGTTAATGGGGATTTATTATCTTATAATGGTGAGTTGGAGGTGCATACTCATTTAGATAAGGATTGTTATTTTTTAGCTTATGTTAGTCCTGAAATTTATCTGGGTAAACCTGCTGTTAAGTTTTATTTGACTGATGTTACTCGTATTCGTTTAGCTGAAGAGAAATCTGAATTATTAAAGAAGAATTTGCATATTGCTCAGAAATTGAATAAATTTGCATTGTTGGAGTTAGATAATAATTCTTTGAATTGGGATTCTCAGATTTATGATATTTTGGAGTTAAATAATGAAGAGATTGAGAGAATTCCACAGGGTCATAATATTTTAGATGATTATACTGCTGAAAATGATTTTGTTAAGTTTCATAAGTGGTTTGATGATAAAGATGGTAGTATTTATGAGAATAGGGTTGAAATAACTACTGCTCGGGGTAATACTAAGTATTTAAGTATTTATTCTATGTTTACTGATGATAATTTAGATGATAATTCTGGTATTATAAGTTATATTCAGGATATTACGGATGTTGTTGAATTGCAGAAGGAATTAATTTCTGTTCAATCTGATATTTTAAGTGGTATTGATGAGGAGGAAATTTTACTTAAGGAAATTCATCATAGGGTTAAGAATAATTTGCAAATTATTATTAGTCTTTTAAATATTGATTATTATTATAATAAGAATGATTCTGAAACTATAGTTAAAAATACAATGAATCGTATTGATTCTATGGCTTTAATGCATGAGAAAACTTATCAGTCTGATAGTTTAGATGGGGCTAATGTAAAAGATTATATTGAGTCTCAAGCATCTTCTATTATTGATTTGTATGGTGCAAGTAATATTGATTTAATTACAGATATTGATGATGTGGAATTAAGTATGGATATTATTATTCCATTGGGTTTAATGATTAATGAGTTGATTTTAAACACTATTAAATATGCATTTCCTAATGGTAAAGGTCATTTAAGTATTAGACTTAAATCAAAATTGGAAAATATGATTTTAATAGTGTCTGATGATGGTGTGGGTTTGCCTGATAATTTTGATATTCATTCTGCTAACAGTTTGGGTATGACTATTATTCAATCTCTTACTCAGCAAATTGATGGGGAATTGGTTAATCTTAAACCAGATAAAGGTACTAGTATTCGGATTAAATTTCCAATAGTTTAAATATTATAATGTTAATATTAATTTTACTTAAAATTTTTAATATAAATTTAAGGGGTGATTATTGATGAAATGTCCTAAATGTGGTTTAGAAGTTTCAAATGATGCTGATTATTGTAATCGTTGTGGTGAACCTTTAAATAACCCAGTTGTTTCTAATCGTAGACATATTTCTGAAGGTGAACATTCAAAGGATAAAACTGGTGAAGAAAAAGTTGATAATCGGGGTTTATACTTAGTTGTTGGTTTAGGTTTAATTATTGTTTTGTTGTTAGGTGTAGGTGCTGCTTTATCCCTTAATCAGCCTGCTAATAATGGTACGAATAATACAACAGTTGATCCGAATGATAATGGGTTTTTGCATTATATGGGTTTAAATACTACTGGAAATCCATCAAGTATGAATAATCTTGATTCAAATAGTTCTGAGGTTAATACTAATCCTGTTACTGTAACTAACAATAGTACAAATAATAATTCAAGTAGTGATTTATTGAATAATGTTAGTAATGGATTAACTGGAGATAATAATTCTAGTGTATCTGATAATGGTAATTCATTATTTAATAGTTTTTTTAATAATGGGGTTTCTACAGGTACTAAAAATCAATTAGAGAATAATTTATCTGGGGATTCTAATTTAAAATCAAGTGTTAGTGATAGTGTTCCTGAGTTGGAAATTGATGATTTGTCTCAAATTGTAAGTGAAGAGCCTACAGGTTTTAGTGAAATAACTTATAATAATGAGACTATTAGTAGTGATGATGCGTTATATGCTCTTGCGAATAATGTAGAAAGTGAAAGTAATAATCTTCCTTTTGAATCAGTTTCTGATGAAAGTTTAGGGGATAATGTTATTAGTAGTAGTCAGTATAAAGATTTAGCTGCTAATGTTACTAATTATGTTGATGAGAATGGGGATATTCCAAGTACTGTTTCATTAGATAATGGTAATATTACTTTGACTAAGGGTGAAGTTATTAAACTTTTTAGTTATGTGATTAATAATAATTATCCTGATGAAGTTAACTTGGATGATATTAAATAAATCTTCATCCTTTTTTTATTTTATTTAATTAAAGAAACCTATTATAAAATAAGTACTTATACTTCTAACTATCAATATTTTTTGTTCTACTTTTTTTATTAAAGTTCGTGATATAATTTTCAATGGTTTAAATACTTGGAATGTATATGAGTTTCATAACATTTGATTAAAACGACTGAAAGTTTGAGTTTTCTCACCACTTTTAACCAAATCATAAACCATTTCCATATCATCATAAATCCATTTAAAATATCGTAACAAAATAATATCCTCATTATTTGTATAATTAGTTTCTAAATCATTAACCGCATTTTCTAGCTCTTCAAACTCTTCATCAAAATCCATAACCTCTCCTTTTAAAATAGCATTATTAAGTTTAGAATAAAAATTATCAAAAAGATTTATAGCTTTCTCAAATTCAAAATCTTTATCAGTAGAATTAATGTACCTATTAAGACTTAAAAAATTCCCTTTTATCTGATTAAGTGAACTACTTAATTCAATAATTAAATCTATATCCTTATCAATGTTAACATATTCTTCACTAATACGATCTATGGAAGAGCTAATAACTAAATTATTTTTATGAATTAACTTTTGATCTATTAAACTCTTCTTGCTTTCTCTAGTTAAAATATGAACCATCAAATCTTTACTAAGACTAATCTTCTTAGCAAGTAAAATACTTAAATTATTTTCTTGAGAATTAGGTAATATAAACATTCCCACAACAAAACTAATAATAGCACCTATAGCAGTACCAAAAATACGGTATGCTGCTTGAGATACTAATAAGTTAGTTGGTTGGATGAAAACCACCATCATCATAGCGAAAAATATACCAATACTATAATTGTTTTGCATATATGCATAGAATAATGCCATTGTAATAATAGCTAAAATTGGAATAGCAAATGATAAATTAAGATTCATTAAAGGTATGGCTATTAAAGTTGCACAGGTTGAACCTGCTAGTGTGACTATAATCCTTTTAATAACTGTGATTTTTGTGAATTTTTCATCAGGTTTCATGGTGAAGAAACTGCTTATTGTAGCAGCAAATTGAAGTACATCTCCAGTAATTAAATCAAAAATAAATGCAATATTAGTTGCGATAGCAAATCGTATACCATAACGCACATTAATATTTTTCATGGTCAAGTCATCTTTTATACTATCCCACTCATTTTTCTCCATATTCTTAGGTAATGGTATTCTTTCTTCTGTAAATGCTCCAGTTAGTGCTAAATTAAGTTTTGTGAAAATTTTTAAATAGTGATTGATTGTTTTTTTAACATTTAAATATTCAGGTGTTGAACTTTCAATTTTATCAATTTTTTTGGCAGTTTCACGTAATTCTGTAAGATTTAAAATCATGCCCACATCAGTATTATGCAATATTGCATTACTAATTTGATTTTGTAACTTGTTTATTTCTAATATAAATTTATTGAAATATTCCTTTTTTTCTTGGTTTATATCTTCTGTTACATGTTCAAGGTTGAATCTTGTAATCATTAGTTTCATTGCCATTTCTATAAGAGTGAATGTTCTATCAGTTTCATCTGCTTCTAGAATAATGGTTCTATTTTTTATAAAATCATCATATTTTATATTAGGAGAGTATAAATCTGCAAGCATTTTTGATTTACTAGGATCATGTTGTAAGTATTTGAAAAAGAGTGTTGGTGTTGTTTCTAAGAATATTGCAAATGCACCTATAGTTCCACAATATGCTGCAAGATGTATAATATGTAAGATACTCATTCCGGGAGTTATATTTAACACATTGTTTAATACTATATTCAAGTTAATGAAATAAATGAACATAGTGAATAATCCTACTGTTCGACTTAATCCTCCACGTATACTCATTATTATGAAGAATATTAACCATAAGATGAAAAATAGTATTGCAATAAGTAAGTTTGTTGTTGCTAGTGCAGCTGTGAAAACTGCTATTCCTCCAGAGCAAATCATCATTACTGCATATTTGCTTAAGGTTTTCACTGGAAATGGAGTGTTTACAAGTAATCCTATTAATATACTGGTAATAATAAAAAGGTAAATAAGTTGTGGAAACAAAAGGTAACCTAATCCAACTGATAAAAATAGTCCTGCTAACATATTTAGCATTTTTGACCAATCTGGTCTTCTTTCAGAAGTGATTAGTCTTTTGAGTCTGTTTTTATAACTTATTTTTTCCATTAGTATTTATTACCTCCAAGAAAAAGTAGTTAATTAATAATATACTATTTTGTTTTTACTATTTTATAATGTTAGTTATTCATTTATTTTTCTAACATTATCATTATAGATATATTTAATAATAAGTAATAATGCTATTATCATTAAGCCTACTTGTAAGAGGAAGCTCATGTTAATTCCAATACAATCTACTGCTCTATTTGTACTAAATATTGTAACCACTGCCACTAATATGCTGGTTCCTAAAGC